>NZ_JBOZPB010000016.1:0-104839 GCF_050848685.1 Shewanella sp. MF08487 | reverse complement strand
TTGTCATAAACACGGCCTGTGCTTTTCATTAAATGAAATAGCTTTTCCCAGCGTTCATCGGTTAGCATAAGTCTTGGCATGGCTTGAGGTTATGGTTACTTTTGGCGAAGCAAATTATAACGTCTTGCCATGCTGTCTAAAAATCACTCTCGAAAGATCAACAGACCCTAGCCATTGCAACCCAAGATTGAAACCTTTCGTCCATAGTTACCTCTTGAAACTTAACGCCCGTTTAAGTGCATGAGCAACGTTATATAGCTTTATCCAACAGTTCAATCATCAATAAACAAAATGTCTTGTGGCAAACAACAACTTGTTGCTCTATTTGTATATTATTCCGCATCATCAACGCTAAAGATAAGCCAGCAAAGTATTGCCAAAAATAGTCATTCCCATCAAATTTTGTATACTTCGATAGAGTAAGAATGCGGTCTTTAATTGATGGATGTGTATCTGTGCCCTTCCAGTTTCCTTTTGGAGTAATTACAAACAAATAGAATGATGACAACGCTATGCTCATAGCTCGTTTTGAAGAAACTATTTTAGAATCATAGCCATTAGCCAAAGAATATTCTTCAGCCCCAGATAACAAAAACTCACTAGCAAACTTATCACATTCCATCTCTTCATCGTGGATTGAGATTTTGATGTCAGATTTGCCAAACATAATGTGTTTAATTTCATGAAGGAAACAATATGCTCCAGACATACAAATAAGGTCAAAAACCATACTCCCGTCTATATCCGCGGGCTTTCCATCGTATGGTTTGGGAACTTTGTCTAGCTACAAAAATAATAAATACTTTCAACAACATACATTGACAAGCCACCCATAACTAAATTCTCTGTGTACTTTAGATCAACAGATGACACTAATGCTCGAAAGGCGAGTCATGGTGATTTGCGAGACGACCGTCCGCCCCATGGACGGGGCGGTCGAGCATCCAAGGATGGACTGGCTGCGAGTCGACGAGCGAATGCCATGACAAGCCGATAGTAGCGGGCTAAACCACTCAGTACTAATACCCTGAAATCACAGAGCGCTCAGTAGAATTGACCAATAAAAAAGCCAGCAAAGCTAAATACTTGCTGGCTTTTCTGTCTAACTTATTCACTCGCTTTATAACATCACACGAGCACTTAATCTCAGCGGCTCAACTATGACTTTTTAGGAAAAACAGGGTAAGACTCAGTACCTAAAACTTTGCCATCAACACTCAGCCCATAATAGTCACTGTCATTGTGGTATTTCTCCTGCGCCTGCTTCACATCGCCCTTGCTACGCGGATCCTGTGGACGCTCGTGGGAGTTGATATAAGCGGCAACATCCCAAGCTTGTTGGTGAGTCAACTGCATGCTCTTACCAAAGGGCATATTCTCATAAATGAAAAATGCAGCGGTGTTAACTCTGTGCATACCCGCACCCCAGTTATAACTTTGAGGTCCCCACAGCGGCGGTAGTGCATACACGCCAGCAATCGCTTGACCTTGACCATCAACACTGTGACAAGTTTGGCAATGGGCTACATACACCTCTTTACCCCGTTCTGGCGAATAGGCGAGTTCAGGTTTTGGTATTTCAGGATAAGCTCGACCCGGCAAGTTGGCACGCTGCTCAACGGTCATCACATTAGCTAATCCCTCAGGTAGTGGGAAATCTTCACGTTTGGCGCCTTTAAGCAGTTCAGTATCACTCAGCTCAGGGACTGGACCACTGATTTTGGCTTCATCCATCAAGCCGCCCATACCTAACCAATAAGCGTAGGCAGAAAGTGCCACTAACTCAGGGCTACCTGATGCTGGTGCTTTACCATTCATCGAATAGTTAAAACAACCTTGGATACGTTCTTCAAAGCTACTGACTTTATCGTCTTTTTTACGATACGCCGGATAAGCAAAATACGCGCCCCATAACGGTGAGGCATTAGCCTTGCGGCCAGCATCCATATGGCAATTAGTACAGTTAAGTTCATTACCCACATACTTGTCGCGCAGCTGCTGCGTATTAACAAACAGTTGATAACCTAAACGCACCTTATCGCCAAAAGCCCCATCAGGGATTGCACTTAAAGGTCTAGGCGTTAAATAGGTTTGCTCTGGCATTTTAGGGAAAGAAGGTAACGGTGCTTGTTTATCAGGACGCTCTGGTGCCTGTTCCGTTGAAGATGCTTGCGCCTGAAGGGTAAATAATCCCGTCGCAGCCAGTAATAACATTGCAGAATATTTCATGGCCGGTTCCTTATTTCAAATTGGCAAAGTAAGTTGCTAAGGCGTCAACCTCAGCAGCGGTAAGCTTGTTGGCCACATTCGCCATCATGCCATCAACATCACCTTTACGCGTGCCATCTTGCCATGCCAATAACTGTGTTTTGATATAACTGGCTTGTTGACCTGCTAAGCGAGGAAATAAACCACCGCCTAATCCCGAAGGACCATGACATGTCACGCAGGCTGGTAAACCACGAGACCAATCACCTTGGTAAGCTAAACGTGCAGTATCGTCAGCAAAAGTAACCTGTTTACCGCGGATCACTGGCGTAACCTGGGTCTTAACTTGCTGGGCTGAAAAATAGCTGGCGACTTGCTCAATCCCGTCACCTTGAAGCGTCATTGCCATTGGCATCATTGTGGCATTTTGGCGTATGCCCTTTTGAAAATGGTGTAGCTGCGTTGAAATGTATTCCGATGAGAGTCCAGCCAATCGAGGACCAAGCGGTTCAATACCCTCACCTTGTGCGCCATGACAACTCACACAAAGTTGTGCTGATGGAGGCATAACGCCTGTGGGTTGCACAGGAGCATCCGAGGCGGCAGCATAGCCACTGACAA
This sequence comes from Shewanella sp. MF08487, assembly GCF_050848685.1. Taxonomy (NCBI): domain Bacteria; kingdom Pseudomonadati; phylum Pseudomonadota; class Gammaproteobacteria; order Alteromonadales; family Shewanellaceae; genus Shewanella; species Shewanella sp. MF08487. The sequence goes on along the minus strand of NZ_JBOZPB010000016.1, from coordinate 102,010 downwards.
GCGTCAGGCTAATGACCAATGTGTTAATCTTCATTTGCGTTCCTTCAAAAGGGGTGAAGCTCTAAAGCATAGGTGGTTATTATTGTTTATGCTTATTTTCAGCTAAGCATAAAATACAATTACATCTTATTTATTATGCAGTAAAAAACGTATTGATTTATTTTTTGCAGTCATCAACTGCAAAATAGTCGCACTAGTTTAATACCAGGGCCGGATTATACATTGTTAGATTGGTTAACAAACCTATCCAGTCGAACGAATTTCATTCAATTATGGATGATTTATATAAATCAATACTGTCGCATTAAGTCGATTAAAGAACAAAAAAGCTAAATGTTAAGAGAATTTACAAAGCATAATCTCACCCTGAGTTTAATACACACTAATAACCAAAACGAGTTGATTCAAAACGATTCAATATTTTATGGATTAAATAACACATAAATAATGTGGCGACGATGGCAATAAAAATACTGCTCATCCGATAAAGGGCACTAAAGATAAGATCATTGCCTGGAGTAAGATATTGCCCAAATAGAATACCTAAGGTTGTCAGCGCACCAAACCCAACTCCTGAGCCATTGGCTTCTCTAACGTGTGCTTGGCTAAATAGCATTAATCCTATCCACAACAAGGGCACAATCAATAGCAATAACCCAGACCAATCATAAAGAAACAACTGTACTAACACCCCAAATGACACACCAAGTAACGTACCAATGGCACGTTTACGGGCGTAATCTAAGGCGCCATCCCAATGCATAGGAAACAACAATAATAAAGTTGTCGCTTGGGCTGACATAGAGTCTCGTAAATCGAATATTTGAAATATTAGAAAGGAAGCCGTCGCAATACTGGCCCCAAGCAACGCCTCATGTCGCATCCGGTGTGGCGCCTTAGGTCCAGGCTTATAAGCCGCTCTGGGCTCTACATCTGGCCAAAGTGCCATCATTAAATAAGCTATCACCACTGAGAGTACCGTGGCCCAGAAATTACTGAATACTAAGTCATTTAAATCGGTATTTGGGTAGCTGGCAAAATGCAGCATAATGCTCAAACTCAGCACACCATTGGCACCAAATAGAAATAAACTGCCGCGTGACATGGCGGCAAAACGATATAAAAACAGTAAAAAAACAATCGGCGTCATTAATCCTGGATGGCTACCAAAAAAACCACCGAGTAATCCGACTTCAATACCCGCCATTACCGATGAAGCTAATAGCTGACGCATAGCATGGCCGCTCATCACCGGCACTAATCCAAGCAATAGCATAGGTGTGACCGTAAAAAATACGCCATTACTCCAGCCAAAAATTTTGCACAGGGTAAAACCAATGGTGCCTCCGGTTGCAATGCGTAAGCACTGGCGTAAATCGTTGGCAGTCAGTGGACTATGGCGTAATAACAACATACAGCTCGCCTTGTATTAAATTTATTTTCATCGTAAATCTATATCCACAGTGCAGCTTACCTAGATTGGTACTCATCTACATTACAACTCATTTAAATTGATCATGCTTGGGGTAAAACCCCTACATTTAGGGGAAAGCTGAACCCAATAATTAAGTCAGTTTTTTAGAAATAACCTATTTCCGCGGCCAACATGAAGCATAAATTTAATAGATATAATGCAGCACACTAATGACTTTTATTTGTAGCTTAGCTAACAGGCTAAATAGACTATTTTCAGGTAGTAGCTGTACCGTCGCGCGCGCTCCGGCGGGTAAGTTATTCAATGCATTACCCTCTAATACTAAGTGCAACCTTAAACGTTGCGCATCGCGTACCCAACGATCTGATTCTTGTGGCGCAGCTAAACGACCATTCGCATCAAACTGCCCTGCACTCACCCCTGCATCAACACTACTCACTTGCGCACGATAAAGTCGGCCAGGTTCACCATCAAAGGCAATCAAAGCAATAGAAGAGGCAGTAATGCCGCGTAAACTTTTTTCACGAAAATCAGCAATAATATCAACTTTATCTGACACTACAGCTAACAGAGGTTGCCCCACAGTCGCAAAACTACCGACTTCTAACTGCAGGTTCGTCACTATTCCGTCCTGATCGGCACGGATTTGGGTATATGACAGATTGAGCTCGGCCTGAGCGAGATGGTTTTGTGCCTGACGCACCTTAAGGTTTTCTTCGCCATAACTGCCGCGGCTCACCTTAAGTTTTTCTAAACGCGCATTGGCGGCCAGTAAATTAGCTTCGGCAGCAGCGGCATCACTATCGGCTAGCTCCTTTTGCTGCTGCGATACGCCATGGGTGTCATACAGGGCATCGAGACGTTTAGCTTCACTGCGTTTCTGCTGTGAGGTAGTTTTGTTGGCATCAACCTCGGCCTTCGCTGCCAGCAATGAGGCATCTAACTCTGCATTGTCTTGGCGGGCTTGCTCTAAGGCCAATTTAGCTTGAAATACCACTAACTCATAGGGTGCGGGATCGACTTGAAACAGTAAATCATCCTTAGCAACAGCTTGGTTGTTCGTCACGGCTATGGTGTGAATTTTACCGCTGATCTGCGGGGTGACCTTAGTTACCACACGAGTCGCCATGGCCTGAGGTGTTAAGGGCATCACAGTGTCTGCAAACATAAAATAGCCAAATATCAGCACGAAACCGAGCATAGCTATTTTAACTAAGCGGGCAAATTGTTGATCCGGTGTCATCTTTTTCTCACTCAATTATTACCGGCGCGGTGGCCATTTTCGCTAACGCGTTATGGCTAATTAGTCCAATAATGCGTTCAAATTCATTAAGCTCAACGGCACTAATGCCCGTTAGCAATTCACTACGTACTTGAATAATCCGTTTTTCTACTTGCGTTAACACAGCACGCCCCGCTGGCGTCAGGCTCACAATCCTTGCGCGTTTATCCTTTTCACAACTATGGCGGCTGACTAACCCTTGCTCCTCTAATTGACCTAAGGTGCGCATTAAAGACGCTAATTCAATTTCGAGTGCATCGGCGAGCACTTTCTGACTCACATTGTCACCTAAGCGCAATAGCTTCCAGAGCGCCGTCCAGCGTGGATGCGTTAACTCTAGCGGTGCGAGTTCAATATCAGCCACAGTGCGCCATAGCCGATGTAAACGTCCTAGATTTTCTGCCAGCGATAACTCTTTAAGCCGCTCTAGTTCAGTGTGCATGTCATCATCCATTTACTTAGCATGCTAAGCATTATACTTACTTAGCCTGCTAAGTAAATATTTAGAATCAAAAAAGCTTGTGTGCTACAGTTCACAAAATGACCACGAATAAAAAATATCAGTTAAAATGACTTATGCCATCGCAAACGTGCAATGACTACATATTTATAATTGCAAACAGTTAAATAAGATTGATATATCCAACTGGGAAATTTACCGTGATAAACCTAAAAATTAGCTCGAGGATCGTAATTGGCATCTGCTTATTATTGTTAGCAATGATGGGATTTATTCTACCGATCGTACTGTCAGAATTCAGCAATCAAGTTGAAAAGGCCGAACAACGAGAGCTGCAAAAGTTATATGAAACCGCCGTTGCTGAAATCACTTCGTCGGGTAAACTTGCGCAGGCGATGGCAACAATTATTTCATTAACGCCTGAAATTCAAAGTGACTTTGCCGAACAAAACCGTGATGCACTCGCTGCGCGCACCTTGCCGATATTTAAACAACTTAAGCAAGAGTTCAATGTACAGCAGTTTCAATTTCACACATCACCCGCGACCTCTTTTTTACGAGTGCATCGCCCAGAAAAATTCGGTGATGATCTCAGTGCTATCCGTAAAACGATTGTTGAAACCAATACGCAAAAACACTCATTAAGCGGTTTAGAATACGGTGTTGAAGGCTTAGGTATCCGTGGTTTAGTGCCGATGAATTATCAGGGGAAACATACGGGCTCAGTCGAATTGGGCATGTCATTTGGGCAACCTTTCTTTGATAACTTTAAACAGGCCTACCAAGCAGATATTGCTTTGTTATTACCCGAAGGTAGTGGATTTAAACCCTTTGGAGCTACTTTTACGCCAGATACTCAAGCAGTTAGTGAGCTTAAAAGCGTTATGCAAGGCAGTGAAATCATTCGCACCATTAGCTTAAACAACACTTCCTACGCACTATATCGTCACGCCATAAAAGATTACTCAGGACAAATATTTGGGGTACTTGATATTGCGATGGACAGAACGCACACAGAGCAAGCTATTGCTAATATCCGTTTAAAACTACTGCTCATTGGTTTAGCCGCGCTCTTTGTCGGTACGGGTATCGCTTGGTTTATCGCTAAAAGTATTACTCGTCCTATCGCAGAAACCACGTCTGCCATGAACGATATAGCTGAAGGTGAAGGCGATTTAACACGTCGAATTGCGGTAAACACTAAGGACGAAATTGCCGAGTTAGCGCAAGCGTTTAACCGTTTTGTCGAGAAAATTCATACGACTGTTACGCAAGTTTCTGACTCTACAAGCTTACTGGCAACCTCAGCCGAAGAAATGTCGGGTATTACGCGAGAAACCCAGCAAATGGCGCATCGTCAGTATCTCGAAACCGAGCAAGTTGCCACCGCCATGAACGAAATGGCAGCCACAGTTCAAGAAGTCGCTCAAAACGCGACCGATGCCGCTGATGCCGCTAACCACGCCAATGAATCCACAGAGCAAGGTAAATTGGTGGTACAAAAAGTTGTCGCGACGATTAACATCCTCGCCGAGGAGATTGCAGATGCTGCCAGCGCAATCGATGATTTAGAACGTAACACCAATGAAATTGATTCAGTATTAGTCGTTATCCGTAATATTGCCGATCAAACGAACTTACTCGCACTTAATGCAGCAATTGAGGCCGCTAGAGCGGGCGAGCAAGGGCGAGGCTTTGCCGTCGTGGCCGATGAGGTTCGTACCCTTGCCAGCCGTACACAAACCTCTACCTCTGAAATTCAGCAAATGATTGAAGTCTTGCAACATAAAGCCAAGTCTACCGTTGCCGCCATGAAGACCAGTACCGCTACGACGCAAAATTGTGTCGCTCAGGTGCATCAAGCCGGTGAGTCACTCGAAGCGATAACGCATGCAGTATCAACCATTAGCCAAATGAATATTCAAATTGCCAGCGCTGCAAATGAGCAATGTGCTGTCTCGGCAGAAATTAATCAAAACGTAAATAACATCAACGATATTGCCAATAGCTCAACCCAAGCCGCACAGCAAACGGCGCAGGCGGGCGACGAACTGGCACAACTATCTGCACGTTTACAAATTCTATTAGCACAATTTAAGATTTAGCGATTATTCGCCTAAAAACAAAAACGCCGCATTTATTGCGGCGTTTTTTTATCTGACATTTCCTGCATCTATAGCAAATTACACCCGCACGCCTAAGGTATGGCAAATCGCGTAGGTCAATTCGGCGCGATTTAGCGTATAAAAATGGAAGTCTTTCACGCCTTCACGAGACAACACCTTAACCATATCAATCGCCACGTTTGCACCGACTAATTGGCGCGTACCCGCATCGTTTTCTAAACCTTCAAATTGCTTATGTAGCCAACCTGGTAGTGACACATTAGTCATACCCGCAAAACGTTTCAGCTGAGTAAAATTGGTCACAGGTAAAATGCCCGGCACAATTTCAACATCGATTCCCGCAGCAACGCAGCGGTCACGAAAACGCAGATAAGATTCCACATCGAAGAAAAACTGAGTAATGGCGCGGCTAGCCCCCGCATCAATCTTACGTTTAAGGTTAATTAAATCTGCCTGTGCATTATTAGCATCGGGATGTACCTCTGGGTACGCGGCGACAGAAATATCAAAGTCGGCCACTGAGCGCAGCAAACGTACTAAATCAACTGCAAAACGGGTGGGTTTTGCGCTACCAGCAGGTAAGTCTCCCCGTAGCGCCACTATGTCACGCACGCCCGATTTCCAGTAATGCTTAGCCAGTTCTAATAGCTCTTCATCGCTGGCATCGACTAAGGTTAAATGCGGCGCTGCAACAAGGTTAGTTTCCTGCTGGATACGTTCAATCACGCCGTGGGTACGATCGCGCACACCAGAGTTAGCGCCATAAGTTACTGACACAAACTTAGGCTTGAGTGGCTCTAAACGGCGGATTGAGTTCCATAAAATTTGTTCCATTTCGGGGGTCGATGGCGGAAAAAACTCAAAAGAAACATTAATATCGCCATTAAGCTCCGATAAGCTTTGGTTTAGCGACTGTGAATGTTGTGCGTGATGAAAAGCCATGTGTATTTCCTCAACCGCCCTTGGCGCTACTCTTTGCTAATATGAATTAGTTTAAATGGACGTTTAGACGTCTACATGTCCATATACTAGAGAAACTAAGATGTAAGTCAAGTCAAAAAATGCCCACTTCGCGGATTTTATTAGCTGCGATGCAGTAATTTATTTTAGCCAATAAAAAAGGACTCGAATGAGTCCTTCAATAAGTAAGCTGCTTCGATCACTCTCGGCTATTCCTGTAGCAGATCGCGACAGATCTGTGTCAGATCTGATTGCACTGCCGCCGCGGTCACTTCGCGTCCTGCACCCGGTCCACGGATGATCAGCGGGTTACCTTGGTAGAAGACACTGCGGATCACAAACACGTTATCGCCTGGGGTTAAGTTAGCGTAGGGATGATGGACATCAATCCACTGCAAGCCGACTTCGGCTTTTAACTCCGGGCCGCTATTATCTAAAGATGCCACGTATCTGAGTACCTTATTTTGCTCCGCCGCTGCGCCATATTGCTGCAGTAAATCGTTATCTAACTCGCCAATACGAGCCATAAATTGATCTAAGGGAATATCGGCCAAGTCGGCTGGTACGAGTGAGCGTAGTTCAATATCTTCAAGCTCTATTTCAAGGCCAATCTCACGGGCCAAGATAAGCAGTTTACGCTGCATATCGCGACCTGACAGATCGTCGCGCGGATCCGGCTCAGTGATACCTAACCCTCTGGCTTCAATCACTAATTCAGAAAATGGCTTGCTGGTGTCGTATTTCTCAAATAACCAACACAGGGTGCCAGAAAAAATCCCGCCCACGGCCTCAACACTATCGCCGCTGTTACGCAAATCATTGAGCGCATGTTGAATAGGTAAACCTGCGCCACAACTGGCATTATAGCGCCAAAATAAACGGCGATTACCTAACTGCTGCTTTAACTCACGGTAGAAAGGCAATGGGCCTGAGCCTGCGAGTTTATTGGCACTGACAATATGAATGCCGCGCTCAAATAACTCAGGATATTGCAGCGTTAAACTGGCGCTGGCACTGATATCTAAGGCCACCAGCTCATCACATTTAACCTGTTCTAATTGTTCGAACAAATGCTCGTACTGCCACGGCGTTGCCTCGGTATTAAACTCACTCTGCCACGCCGCGAGATTAATCCCTGCGGGTTTAATCAAGGCTTTACTCGAACTAACTAAGCCGACCAACTCAACACTGGCTTCGAGTTCACGGTCAAGAGATGGCGAAACTGACTTAAATAAATCAACCCACGCCTCACCGATATTGCCCACACCCAGCAATAACACGCCAATGCGTTTACGCGGCCCAGCACAGCGGCGATGTACCTTTTGGGTTAACAAATTGACCTGCGACTGCGGCACTAAAGTTACTAAACTTAAGTCGCCGCTAAACAAAGGTTTAGCGTCACGACTCAGTAATCGGGCAAAGCTACGACGATAATGTTCGGCATCGGCACTGACTAATGCCACTAGGCCGAGATCTGTGTTGATCTGCTGCTCGCTGATCCCTAATGCTTGTGCCTCGGCGTCGAGTAATCTTTGAACTTGTTTTTGATTCTCAGCGGTATAGGCCAGCTCCACCCTTTGATGGGCAGACGTCCAATGAGCCAATGGTGTTAAACCCGCGGCTATCAATAAATCTAATAAATGAGTTAACTTGCCAGTAAATTTAAAACCAAATAGCACCACAGTATTGAGGTTAGTGACTACCGGTGCACTCGCCGACGAGCTGTGGGGCGCGATTAAGGTAAAATCAGTGTGCGAGGCATAACTTGAGCGCACCGCTAAACTCACTTCGGTATTAAATAGCGGCTGCAAAGTGCGGCAATGCAATACTGGCGAGCCTAAACGCGCTAGACGGTCGGCTTCGGCAAGTGACATGCTTTTCAATAACTTAGCGTCGTTGATCTTATTCGGGTCAGCATTGAACACCCCTTCTACATCGGTCCAAATGGTCACGCGCTCAATATCGGCAAGGCTAGCAATCAGGCTGGCGCTAAAATCTGAGCCGTTACGGCCAAGTAATAGCGTATCACCACGCTCGTTGGCGCAAATAAACCCTGTTATAACTAGTCGTTCATTTGGGTGCGCTGCTAATAATGCGTGTACTTTAGCGCGGGATTCCTGCAGCCGAATTTGCGGTACTGCGGCTTCATCGGCAATTAAAATGGAACAGGCATCCACATGGCTTGCGGCCACACCAGATTCGCGCAGCAGCGCCGCCATCAAACGAGCCGACCAACGCTCGCCAAAACTGACCACATAATTCACTTGGTATTCGTTATGCTGTTCAAGAGATAACAGGGTCACTAATTGCGATCTATCGGTACTTAAACGCTCACGTAAATCGCGGGCTTGCTCACTGGATAATAGTTGCTCAATTAAACCTTGTTGGTAGCTGATTAAGACCTGTAACTCTTCTTGCCATAATTGTCCTGCATCACGCAGCGACAGTAATTTATACAAGAAATTCGTGCTTTTACCCGCCGCAGACACCACCACTAAATCATCGCTATGACCGTGGGTTAATAGAATATGGGCGACTCGGCGATAACAATCGGCATCCGCTAAACTGGAACCACCAAATTTGTGTAAGTGACAACGTGCCATCGATTATTCCTCTACTAACAAGCCGCAGCTGCGACAAGTCCTGCTTGAATATCTGCAACTAAATCAGCGGCATCTTCAATCCCCACTGACAGACGCAATAGAGTCTCTTTTATGCCAGCCTCAAAACGCGCCTGCGGCTCCATGGCTCTGTGGGTCATAGTCGCAGGCACTGCCACTAAACTTTCCACACCACCTAAACTTTCTGCCACGCTAAATAAACTGAGCGCACCTAAAAAGGCCACAACTTCGGCCTCGCCACCCTTGAGCTCAAAACTTAGCATAGCGCCAAAGCCCTGTTGCTGCTTGGCTGCAATTGCATGGCCGGGATGATCCACAAGACCAGGATAATAGACTTTGCTCACCACAGGGCTTTGGGTTAACACGGCAACAATACGCTGCGCATTGGCTTGATGCTCACGAATACGTACCGCTAAAGTACGCAGACCGCGCAGGGTTAAGTAACTGTCAAAAGCCGACCCCGTTAAGCCTAACGTGTTCGACCACCAATGTAAGCTTTCACCGATTTGTGCATCTTTGGTGACCACGGCTCCGCCAACGACATCGCTGTGACCATTAATATATTTAGTGGTGGAGTGGATCACGATATCAGCGCCAAGCTGTAAGGGTTGTTGCAATATCGGCGATAAAAAGGTGTTATCGACCACCACCAGCGCGCCAACGTCGTGGCTTAATTTGGCAATGGCTTCAATATCGACCACGCGCAATAATGGGTTCGATGGGGTTTCGAGCCACACCATTTTTGGTTTTTGTGCTATCGCAATCGCTAACGCTTGGCTGTCGGTTTGGTCAACCACAATTAGCTTAAACTGGCCTTTTTTGGCTAAGTTGATAAATAAACGGTACGAGCCGCCGTAGCAATCGTGGGGCACAACTAATAAGTCATCAGGCCCCAGCAAGGTGGTGACTAAAGTGATAGCCGCCATTCCTGTGCAAGTTACTATGCCTGTGGCGCCATGTTCTAATTGCGCTAACGCATCGCCTAAAATACAGCGAGTAGGATTACCTGAACGACTGTAATCAAATTCACGGGGCTTTTTATGACCATCGAAGGCGTAATTAGTCGACAAATAAATCGGTGGCACTACTGAACCATATTGAGTATCAGTTTCGATACCCTGACGCACTGCCAGTGTGGCTAATTGACGTTCTGCCATGGATGGGCTCCTAAATTCGGTAGACAGATATAGATGTCTGGACGTCTAAATGTACCTAAGTTCAACGCTATCGTCAATCAATTTAAAGACGTTTAGACGTCTAAACATAAAGAAATCTATTTGCATCACAAAGAAATAGTCGCAATAATTTGACTGTTGTTGGTAAGGGTTTAAAATCTGCCCCGAATTTAGCGTTATAACAGGTGAGTCAATGACTGAATGGAATGGGGAATACATCAGCCCCTATGCTGAACATGGCAAGAAGAATGAACAAGTAAAAAAAATTACTGTGTCTATTCCGCTCAAAGTGCTTAAAGTCCTTACGGACGAACGAACTCGTCGTCAGGTCAATAATTTGCGTCACGCCACCAACAGCGAGTTGTTGTGTGAGGCATTTTTGCACGCCTATACCGGCCAGCCATTGCCGAATGATGAAGATTTGTCAAAAGACAGCCCCGATAGTATTCCTGCTGAAGCCAAGCTATTGATGGATCAAATGGGAATCGAGTGGGAAGATATGGAATAGCGACTCATCGCATTCAGGATCACAGTACTCATCAATAGGGATCGTTATCGATCCCTTTTTGTTTATACCCAAATATCCTCAAGATACATGTTTCAACATCTTGAAGAGTGTTTGAGTATGTAGGAATCCTATGTTTTCAATGATAGACCCACAAACACTTATTTTAGCCTCGGTGGTAGTGTTTCTTGGTGCCATAACCCAGAGTTTGATTGGATTTGGCCTTGCGGTTGTCGCCAGCCCGTTATTGTATATTGTCGATCCGCAGCTCGTACCTGGTCCTGTAATCGCTATGGGGTTCACTATCGCCCTACTGACCTTAATGCGCGAGCGTGGCAATTTAGAATTCAATGGCTTGCAATATGCTCTCATCGGCCGAGTGCCCGGTGGCTTTATCGGCGCGAGCCTGTTGTTGTTTGCACCGCAACCAATATTAGGTTTGTCCATTGCCACCATTGTGACGGTAGCGGTTATTCTTAGCCTGTACAAATTTAGCCTGCCTGTGAATAAAAAAACGCTTTTCGGTGCAGGGGTCATCTCAGGAATTTTCGGTAATATCGCCGCCATTGGTGGCCCACCAATGGCGATACTGTTAGCAGGTAAAGATGCCTCACAGTTTCGCGCAGCCCTATCAGCCTTCTTTATTTTTAGTTCCGCCATCGCTATGGCTATTTTGGCTATCACTGGCTTATTAGAATTAAAGCATCTGTGGTTATCGTTAATGTTACTACCTTCGGTGATTTTAGGTTATTTGGTCGCAGGGCGATTAGTGGGCCGCGTCGATAAAGATAAGACTAAAATGGCAACTTTGATTCTTTGCAGTATTAGTGCCTTAGTATTAACGGTGAAATCAGTTATTGAGCTATTAGCGCAATAAGCTGTCCTTTACAGGTAAAATACCTTTGCATTCTGGTAATAAAAAAGCACTGAGATTATCAGTGCTTTTCTTTATCCATCAATATCTAAATCACGTTAACACTCAGCTTAAATAGCTTTGCCCTGCGTACACAATAAAGTGCCTTAAGGCGAGTACACCCGTCAAGCTAGCACACGCCACCATAATCATTGCCCCCTTAGTGTGGCGAGTTGCAGCAGGTAACAGCATAAACAGCAGCGGAATACCAAAGCCAATTCCAACAACGCCTACCCAGAACACGCTAGCCCATAAACCAGAACTTAACGATGCTAACGCCGCAGCCGCCGCGCCGCCTTTAAAGTACAAGGCGCAAAACAGCATGAACAGTAACAGAATTTCAATCGCCATTACGGGTAACTCTAAACCATGCATCTTGACTAAGGTTTTATCGTGGCTATCGGTTTTAAACATCACTAATGCCAATAGCGCATTCGCCGCGGCTCCCGCTGATAGACCTGATACTAAAAACAGTGCCGGTAATACCGCAGTATTGAGCATTGGGTAAGCATTCATCGCCGAAATTAAAAAGCCAGTATAAGCACCAACGCCAATCGCGAGGACAAACAGCAGCACTTCAATCAGCTTTCGAAATGGCATCAGTAACTTAGCGACGGGGGCGAGAAAACCCAAACCCCATTTGGGTAAGTCATCACGCAACACTATCACCGCATAGGCGAAAGCTAAGGGCGAATAAGCCAGTAGCGCTAACACCCCAATCGCCATCACAGATTGGAAGTTATAGTGAATTAAAATCAGCCAGAAGTGGAACGGCTTGGTTAAGTCAAACACTAAGCAAGCCAAGCCTAAGCTAATCGCCACAGGACCAATAATGGCCGCCGCTTTGAGAATACTGCTTTCTGCACCGACGCTCAGCTCCTTATTCGCCCAGCGTAAACCTATACCAATCAATAAACTGCCGGCAGATAAACCCGCCATAAATAAGTAGACGGCGATGACCCAGTGCCAAGTGACGGGATCATATTGCGCCATATCGCCCCAAGTGTTGTTCATAATCCAATCCCCCCTCTTTTGGTAGGAACGCGGTAAACCCTAGGCTTAGTGCCTAAATGGGTTTTATCTTGATAGGTTATTTTAGTGTTGAGCATGATGGCGACTTCACTATGTGGATCATTAGCATCGCCAAACACTAAGGCATCGGTTGGACATACCGTTACGCAGGCAGGTTCTTCGCCACGCGCTAAACGCGTATCCTTACAGAAGTTACACTTATCCGCCGCCTTGGTTTCTGGGTTCATAAAGCGCACTTTATAAGGGCACGCTGCCACACAGTACATACAGCCGACACACTTCTCGGTATGGATAGAGATAATGCCATCTTCACCCACATAGGCCGCGCCTGTTGGGCACACCTTAACGCAAGGTGCATCTTCACATTGCTGGCAAGATACCCTGTGATATTTGAAATGCAGATTGGGCATCTCACCAAAGGGACCTTCCACACGCACTTGCAGACGAGTTACGCCTTCGGGTACGCCATTTTCACTGCGACACGCCACGTTACAGGCTTGGCAGCCGATGCACTTATTCTCGTCGTGCACCATTACATATCGTTTATTCATTTAAGCCTCCGATTAGCGCTTTGCCAGCGTAACGCCCGTGGTGTGCACAGTCATGCCACACACAGGAGCCGTCACGTGCGGCAGTAAGTTACCGCAGTGGATACCTTTGCCCGTTGCTCTGACCAACTCTTTGTTTTTAGAGCCAAAGCCCATGTAAGCAAACACTGTATCTTGGCGAATGCCCGGCGTGACTAAGGCATGGCCTTCTTCTGTGCCAACACTGCTGGTGAGGCGGATTGGGTCGCCATTGCTGATCCCTAACTTGCCCGCAGTGACGGGGTGAACCCACACAGCGTTATCCGACATCAAGTTCGCGAGCATAGGCACATTGTGGGTGGCGCCATTGGTGTGCACCGCCACTTTGCCTTGGATAAAGTACAACTCATCTGCTTTTTTAAGATGCACTTCGCGGAACTTGATCACCCCACGGCCCGGTGCCATGGCTTCGACTTTCGCGGAGGTGAGTTCAATCTTGCCACTCGGGGTTTTAAAGGTGAGTGCACTGGCGAAAGTGCCGTCTTCATCGGCAGGTCGCGCATTGGGGTATGCCTTAATAAACTCGGCAACCATCTTAGGCTCGCACAACATAATTGGCTTACCGAAGCTCACAAAACCTTCGTCTTTGATCCGGCGCAGCAGGTCAGTGTCGCGGTTCACCTGCAGCATTTGCAGGGTTTCCATGTTTTCCCATGGATAGAACTCGCCAAGGCCCATAGCCACACCCACATCCTTAAAGATCTGCCAAGAAGGCTTAGTATCACCTAAGGTTTCAACCACACGTTGGCGCACATAATAGGCGGGATTTTTACCGGATTTGTCGGCAATTTCTTCGTCACGTTCAAGGTAAGTTGACTCAGGTAAAATCACGTCCGCATAGGCGGCGGTTTCGCTGATATACACATCACACACGGCGATAAAGTCGAGCTTTTTCATGGCTTCAACAACGCGCGCCCTGTCTGTCATGGTTTGCATTGGATTAGTGCGTGACATCACCCAGCCGTGTAACTGGTAAGGCACAGCGCTTAAGGTGGCATCGAGAATGGTTTGGTAAACGCCGCCCGATGTCCACATCATGGCGTACTGTTCTTCCACTTGATCGATTCGTTTCGCTGCTGGTTTTGGCATGTCTTTCACGCCAGGTTTTGCCAATACGGGCGCAACCGCATCACCGGCAAGCTTGTTGTAATCACCGGGTTTCTGGCCGATATAAATCCCGCCCTTGCGCTCAATATTACCAATCAAGACGTTAGCGGCGTACAAGGCGCGGCGCATCTCAAACTCTTCGGTGGTAAAGGTGGCTCTATGGCCAAAATCCACCACGGCATGGGGCGCCTTGGCGGCATATTCATGGGCAATGCGGCGAATATCTTTAGCTGGCACATCAGAAATCGTTTCAGCCCATTCAGGGGTATAGGCTTTAACCTCAGCGGCAAAGGCTTCAAAGCCTTCAACGTAGCGTTCAACAAACGCCTTGTTATAAAGGTTATCTTCAATTAATACATGACATAACGCCAAGGCAACGGCCACATCAGTACCGGGACGAATGGCGTACCACTCATCAGCCTTATCAGCCACAATTGAGAATCTTGGCTCAAACACTACCAGCTTGGCACCTTTGTCCATTTGCGCCGCCATCATGCCGCGGGTTTCGGACATATTGATGCCTTCGTACAGGTTATGGCCGAAGTTAATGATGTATTTTGAATTACTTAAATCGCGCTTAACCTTAGTACCAAAGATGGCCTTAGCGGCAATCTCATAACCACCGGGGCAAGTCGAGGCATGGGTAAAAGTATTGGGGCTACCAAAAGCGGTCGCGAGGTGAAACAAATGCTTTTCTTGTGAGCCAGATTTAGACGAGAACGCCACAGCCTCTGGGCCATATTCTTTTTTGATTTTATTTAAATTATCCGCAATTAAACGGTAGGCTTCATCCCAACTAATCTCGGCCCATTTACCTTCGCCACGCTCGCCAACCCGCTTTAACGGTTTAACAATACGCTGCGGATCGTACAATAAACTATGGCCTGCGCCGCCGCGGGCACACACTTTACCGCCAAAGGCTTTAGCAGCTTTATTACCACTAATAAAAACGTTTTTACCCTCAATTACCCGCGCCGAAATCGGGCAACGGGTCGAGCACATCTCGCAAATACTGGCAATATCTTTGCCCATGCCCTTTAGCTGCTTATTCTCTAATGCGGCTAAGCTACCGGGCAGCAAAC
The DNA here is from genome assembly GCF_050848685.1 of Shewanella sp. MF08487. Classification (NCBI taxonomy): domain Bacteria; kingdom Pseudomonadati; phylum Pseudomonadota; class Gammaproteobacteria; order Alteromonadales; family Shewanellaceae; genus Shewanella; species Shewanella sp. MF08487. The sequence continues at coordinate 86,725 of NZ_JBOZPB010000016.1, read as the reverse complement.
TGGCTAACGCGCACGTTGCACCGCTTGCCCCCGCTCCCTTTAAAAAGGTCCGCCTATTAAGCTCAATCATGGTTACCTCCATCACGCTCATCCCACCCGTCAGTCGCCATTTATGGCGCCATCGAGCAGAGGTTTGCTCACTGATTTGATTACTTTTTTAGTTATAAAGCGTTAAAACAGCGCCACCATATCTTCAAAATACACGGCATACGCTGAATACACGGCTCATCCACAGAGATTGTTATCCCGAAAGAGGTAGGTGGGTATTGTGGTAAACCACATGGGGAAGCTCGGTGTGATCTAAGGCAGCGAAAAGCTAAAATTAATCTAAAAAAACGTGAATAAGATCAATAGACTTGCTGAGGGCTTTTAGAGAAAAAAGATGATATTTTTTTATAAAAAATCACCTTTGATAAACATAAAAAATTATAAAAATACTTTAAAAATAATTAGTTAATACTTATTCAACCACATTTTAATCTACAAGTTCTATATCGAGGCAGTTGAGCAGCCGAATCGCTTCGTCGCGGCTAAACTTAGCGCCTTTGATTTTATTGTTAAAAATGTCGATATCGTAATTGGAGGCCTCACTAAAATCGGCTTCAAGTAACTGGCTACGACCAAACAGACTATGACTAAAATCCGTGTAGGTGAAATTAGCTTGGTTGAAACTGCCCTCGCGAAAATCCACATCATGGGCCTTGCATTCTTCAATGATGATTTCATCTAATGACAAACCTAAAAAGGAACAGTCATTCAAGATGCATTGTTTAAAAGAAAATGGCGCAGCAAAGGCTAAACGCGACCATGCGGCGCGGGTCCAATCTATGCCAACTAATTTACACTCTTCAAACTCTACCCCGCTAAACTGACACTGAGGCACTTTAACTAAACTCAAGTTACAGCGCACAAAGCGGCAATCGATAAACTTACACTTACGAAAAATACTCTCGCTAAAATGACAATCTTGAAAGCAGCAATCTTCAAACTCTATTCCTTGCCACTCCTGTGCAATTTCGGACAAACCATTAAAGTGTTTTGATAAAAAATCATTACCCTGAAAAGCCACACTGGGCCCTACTAGTGGCGACATATCAGCCTATCCTCTTGATATTATTTATTTTAGTCATTTAATCCATTATGATTTTAAGTGTGACTATCTCCACGCCATCATACAACCGCTTTATGTTATTACGCAGTTTTACCCGATGAAATATTTAGCGACATAGCCTAATTACCTTGTAAAACGCACACATCTACACAAATAGCCGTGGCAAATTTGGTCAAAAAAGGTAGAATGTCGCCACTTTTTCGCGGCAGTCTAGAACAAGGTTCTCTCGGATTAATGGTGAGCATTTTCGAGCAAAATACTACGGCAATCGCCCCCTGCGAACCACGCTCAATGTGGTGCCAACCTTGCTTTGCGTTTGCTCTTCCTCAAGCATTATCTCCTGCAGACACCATTCAAACGCCGCTCACCAATAAGATTATTACTGCTGAAAATTTAACATCAAATCCCGCAAACTGGCTCAGCGCTTTACGCCCTAAGCCAAGCGCAAATAATAAAGCGGTTGCAATGAATCAGGCTGTTACTAACACCACTGCCCATCTGCAAACCGATACTTATAAAAACCTAATCCCTACACTCTCTACCCTAAGGAATACTCGTCATGAGTCTTGCTGATTCCGTATTAGCTATCAATAACGATTTGCCTATCCGCACCGACAGCCCAGTCCACAGCGGCAAGGTTCGCAGCGTTTACTGGCTCACCGATGCTGACAGTCGCCGCTTAATTACTACTAAGGGTTACAACGTCCCTGAAGATACTCCGCTTGCTATCATGGTGATCAGCGACCGTATCTCGGCCTTCGACTGCATCTTCCACGGTGAAGGCGGCCTCAAAGGTATTCCCGGTAAAGGCGCGGCATTAAACGCGATTTCTAATCATTGGTTTAAACTGTTCGCCGAAAACGGTCTAGCCGACAGCCATATTTTAGATATCCCACACCCGTTCGTATGGATAGTACAAAAAGCCCGCCCAATTAAAGTTGAAGCCATTTGTCGCCAGTACATCACCGGCTCAATGTGGCGCGCTTATTCAAAAGGTGAGCGAGTATTCTGTGGCATCACACTGCCTGAAGGCTTAGAAAAAGATCAAAAGCTACCAGAGCTATTAATCACCCCATCGACTAAGGGTATTTTAATCGGCATCCCAGGCGTACCCGCCCAAGATGATGTGAACATCAGCCGAGCCGATATCGAAGCCAACTACCAAGCCTTTGGCTTTGAAAAGCTTGCTGATATTGACCTGTACGAGAAGCTGTTAAAAGATGGCTTTAAGGTGATTTCAAAAGCACTGGCCGACATTGATCAAGTGTTTGTCGACACTAAATTTGAGTTCGGCTATGTCACCGACAAAGACGGTAATTCAAAACTTATCTATATGGATGAAGTCGGTACTCCAGACTCATCACGCATTTGGGACGGCGCCGCCTACCGTGATGGCAAGATTTTAGAAAACTCTAAAGAGGGGTTCCGCCAGTTCCTGCTAAATCATTTCCCCGATCCTGATGTATTGCTAAATAAAGACAGAATGCCAGAGCGTGAAGCCCTAGCTCGTGATAATGACCTGCCATTAGAGGCCATGATGCAAGTGTCACGCACTTATACCGGCGTTGCCGAGAAAGTGACTGGCGCCCCAATCCCACTGCCAGCGAATCCAAAGGCAGATATCATTAAGATACTCAAAGATGAGTATCATTTGATTGTTTAATCAGATTTTGGTTTTTATCAAAACTTAAATAGAAAAGGCGCTTAGGCGCCTTTTTGTTTAAGTCATTCACAAACTTAACCAATACATCGCTGATAATTAAGCACTGTCATTCCAGTGACACGCCATAAACTCATCCATGAGGGCTCAACGACGGCATCCATGCCGTCAACGGTCACTTACATGCCAATGCTTAATCCCGCCAACCCATCTAGCAATCTGTATGCCTTTTCACAAGCATACACTTTGCAAATTTAACAATGGGTGGCTCGTTAAAACCCTATCCTCCTTGGTCGGGTGTGGGGTGAAACCCCACGACTTTGATTCACCTCGGCCGTAAGGCCGCAATGACAGACAAAGATAGGACATGCATAACTCTCTTGGGATTGCGGCCAACACAGCGGCAACAGAAGGTCACCTCCCCTCTGAGTTGCCGCAGGGCATTTGCGTTCGTTGCGTGATCGAGGCATGGTAGTTCTCGAGCCTCCATGCACTTCACGATATTCAGGCATCCTGCCTATCAGATGCCGAGATAGCGTCAGTCGAATCAGGGACGAGCGTCTGACGCGATAGCATAAGAGCGCGCTAATTGCCGAAGGGGCTTTCAACTCCTGGTTGATTGTTTATAAATAGGAAGGAGGATAGGACGAGCAGTCCTCCTTGGTCGACTCTTTATTAAAAAATCAGGGGGGGTGAAACCCCACGACTTTGATTCACATCGGCCGCAATGACAAACAAAGATGGGATTTACATAGCTCTCATGGGATTGCGGTCAACACCGCGGCGTCAGTAGTTCACCTCCCTCGGAGTTGCCGCCAGGGGCTGATATTTAGGAAGCGAACCTTCTGGAGAAGAAACATGGTGTTGAGTACAAAGTGGTACAGTGAGATTTTGTTGGTATTTTGTATCTAAGAGACATTAACTGAATTAAGAGGTATTTCCATGAATAAAATGTTATTGCTAATTTTATTGATAATATCAGGTTGTTCACATCATAATGTTACAGATGATGAAGTTATAAAACATTATTACGATAATTCAGTTCTGTATAATGAGCTAGCAAAGCAATCGTGTTCTCAATTTGAGGTTCTTGCTAGTAGAGAAATCGTAGAGATTACCAGCAACGATAAGAAATACCCAATTATAGCTAATAATTTAAAACAACTAGAAAGAGATTCTATTTATATTGACCGGAGAGATGGAGAATGTAGTTTACAACTCATTTATTTTGGTGAGGGTGCTTTTAATACAGTCACCGTCTTTTATTTAAATTTCAACCTAAAAAACCCCAAGTTATATGATGATAAAACTGATAAAGCTAGCGTGAGAGATAAGATGAAACGCTATTATTTTGATATGCCACTGTCAAATGATTGGTACTTCTCCTATGAAACTTACTAATTAACCCACTCTAGCTCCCTTAGATTTAATTATTTTATAGTATCTAGTGTTAAAATAAGTTAAATATTAGCTCTACCTAAAACGCCTGATGAATCTCATTGGGAATTTTGTATTTTAAAATAAGCGAAACAAAATAAAATTTACAATAAAAATAAAATCAAAGTAAAAAAGGCGTAACACTTAAAGTGTCACGCCTTAATAATTAAACTATAAGTATCAAAACACTACTAATTAGAAGCGATATTCAACACCGATACTCGCTTGATTAAAGTCTGTATCTGTTTTTCCGCCATTGGCGACATTATCAACATTAATATCTGCATCATACCAAGTGTACTCAGCATTAATTAAAAATCGATCTGTGACTTTAAATGCCACACCGGCGCCGACAAATACACCTTCGCCATCGTCATTGCCAGAAAAACCGACGACGTCATAATCTGTCGAATACCATAACTGACCACCTTTAGCGTATAGTTCTACTCGGTCTACAATAGGAAGCATGACTTTAAGGGCTGCAGTATAACCATCGGTTTCGGCATTTGCTAAACCATTACCATAGTCACCAAAGTTAATGTAACTACCTTCAAGAGCAAGGTATTTATTAAACTTATAACCCACAAGGCCCTGCATTACATCACTATTATCATCAAAATCATCATCGCCATCGACTTTTAAATAACCGTAGTTAGCGCCGACATAGATTCCGTTTTCTGCGGCATCACTGTTGCTCATGTTATCAGCATGAGAATATACACTAAAAGAGGCTAAAGAAATCACAGCAGCTAAAGTTAGAATTTTATTTTTCATAAAGAACTCCTTGTTAATTATTTAAATACACTAGATACAATACAAGAGTAATGCCAAACTTAATTAACTAATGTTTACAAAAAAGAATAGCCAAACAAAAAACAAAGGAAATCAAATGATTATAATAAAAAATATGTAATATAAATTAAATAGGAAACACTTACCAAGACCTATATTAGTCTCATAATCATATAACGCTATCGCGACTAAACGCTGTCTAAATGTATTTATTGCCTATGCATTTGTAACTATTTCCGAGGTAAAATAGCAACACAACAAACAAGCTACATTTAACTATATTATTTATCATTTATATTAATGAAATAATATAAATAATAAATAGGCATAACTCTTTATTTAACTGACGAGCAAGCTATACCCAGTTGTCAAACCTTCAACAGAAGATTAAATCTTCACGCAAACAAATAATGCATTACCGGATACACAATCCCACGGCACGATTTTTTCATAATCATGTTCAAAAATATGTACGTCAAAATAAGGGGCTAACAATTGCTGTAACTCAGTAAAACTGGTGGCGACCATGGTATGTTGGTCTTGCCATAGTTCTATCTCTTGCAAACCTGCATCTAGTGTATCAAATAGTGGTAAAGCGTCTGCTAGACTAGCCGTAAACGGCTGGCGACTTTTGGCAATATTCAATTTTAAATGCTGTTGCTCGCCTTCGCCGCCATAATGCCAACCGGACTCAAAAGCAAAATGATGAGCTGCAAACTCGGTAAAATGTTTAACCGAAGTGCTGTTATCGATTTTGTGTTTATCAACACTATTAAAACAGAATAAACCACCGTCGTTGAGCGCACTGTGCACGCTGGCAATACAACTTTTAAGGCGCTCAATACTTTGGCTGTAATGGATAGAATATAAAAAACAGGTAATCAGGTCGACGCGCTGTTCAAGGTAAAAAGTGGTCATATCTTGGAGGTTAAACTGAGCTTCAGGACAACGGCGCATCGCCATATCAAGCATAGGCTGGTTGATATCTAAACCGCTACATTGGTAGCCAAAGTCGATAAAATGCCGTACATGCGGACCCGTACCACAAGCTAAATCAAGGTGCTGATAGCCATTATTACCTAAGAATTGTTGTAAACGATGAACGCTAGCACTCTGCTGTTGATAGTTGATATCGCTGCACATTAAATCGTAATAAGCGGATAAATCGGTATAGAGCGCATTAGAAGACATAGTAGCGGAACATTCACGGGGCAATTTTAGGTGGCGCATGATATATCAGTTCGACCACATCAGAAACAACCAATTGCCAATCGACAGTTACAGCACAAGTCGCGGTGATGGAATACATCTTAATCTAAGTGCCTCGCTACAGTAAAAGCTAACGCATTTTACGTTAGCGCATGAAAGTTGAGCTCAGCATAAGTACTCAGATGCTCAAGTTGCGGTTTAGCAAAGTAGTAGCCTTGAAAATATTCAATCCCAATGGCAGCGAGATAATTAAGTTCAGCTTCAATCTCAATGCCTTCAGCTAATACTGTGGTGTTCTGCTCAAGGCAAATACGTAAAATATCATCAACGACTAACTGTTTAGCGGGTTCTAAATGAATATCGCGGATTAAATTCATATCCAATTTTAATACGTGTGGGCGTAAGGTTTCCAGCCAACTGATATCAGCATAACCACTACCAAAATCATCAATAGCCGTAATAAATCCACGTTTGGCATAACTTTCAAAAATACGGATCAATTTATTAAGGTCAACGATTTGCTCGCCTTCGATCACTTCAAACATGATTTTTCGGATATCAAAGCCATATATATCAGCGGCTTCAATTGTCGCGCGGATACAAGTTTCAGGGTTATAGACCGCATTGGGTAAAAAATTGATACTGAGCATTTTATCGAGCCCTAGCCTTGAAGCCGTTTCTATCGCTTTAACGCGGCAAGCCTGATCAAAATAATATTTATTTTCGTCATTAATTCGTTCAAATACCCATGCGGCGCCCTGCCCATCAGGGCCTCTAACAAGGGCTTCATAGCCACTAATCTGCTGACTCGGCCAATGAATAATGGGCTGGAATGCCATTCTAATTTCAAATCCTAGCGACTTGCCACTTAAGCAATCCATGCAAGTTTGTTGTTTTATACGTGCGGGAAAATCCATAAACGGTCTCCTTAATATGGCAGCTAGTTAGTGTGAGGATAAATTGTTAATTTTGCCAGTTTTTACTGTTCATCATGCAATAAAATCCGCCGCTATAAAATGTAGGCTTTTAATGATGAGCACTTAGCGCATTCACGTCAAACACCATACAAAGTGGAATAGACCTGCACTGGATTCATCGTCTTATCTAGAAAACTTAACAAATGTAAATGATAACGAATATCATTAACCAAGCCATCTACTTACGCTATATTGTGCGCACATAGACATTTCATCCTACAAAATCAGGTTTAACGATGAACACACTGCGCTTATCCACACTCTATTCTGCCATTATCTTCGCTTTATCAGCAACAACGCCAAGTTATGCCGACGATACTGCAGAAAATAAAAATGTTACTGAAAACATTGAAAAAGTAGAAGTTAAAGGCAGTTATATTGCTGGATATAACGCCAGCACAGCGAGTGGTGCTTCAAAATTAGAATTACCCATTAGTGAGATCCCGCAATCAGTCTCTGTTATTACCAGTGCGCAAATGAGTGACTTCCAACTGACCAATATCAATGCGGTTTTAGACACGGCGACAGGAGTTAATGTTGAACGTATCGAGACTGACCGTACGTATTACACTGCTCGTGGCTTCGATATTACTAACTTTCAGATTGATGGTATCGGCTTACCCTTAAGCTCAGGCAGTAACCATTCCGATGAAGATACCGCCATTTATGATCGTATTGAAGTTATCCGCGGTGCCAATGGTTTAATGACAGGTGTGGGTAATCCTTCAGCCACAGTTAACTTTATTCGTAAGCGCCCGACAATAGATAATCAGCTCAATATTAATGCCAGTTACGGTAGCTTTAACGATGCGCGTGTTGAACTTGATGGCTCTGTGAATTTAAGTGACAAAGTCGCTGCCCGTGCAGTCGCGGTTAAGCAATTACAAGACTCGTATCTTGATCGCTACGAACAAGACAAAAATGTGCTTTATGCCATGCTTGAAGCCCAATTATCCGATAACACTTCGTTATCACTTAGCCATAGCTATATCAAAAATGACACTGATGGAGGCTTATGGGGCGCACTACCGCTGTATTATACCGATGGTAGCGCAACAAATTATGATCGCTCCACCAGCACCTCAGCCAATTGGTCATCATGGTTAGTGGAAAAGCACAATACTGTCGTTGAGCTAAGCCATTACTTTAGTGATGACTGGCACTTACGCGCGACTTATTCACATAAATCAAACGATGAAGACACACAGCTTTTTTATGTTTATGGCACACCAGATAAAACCACTGAATTAGGTCTGACCGGTTACGGTAGCGAATACAATGCTGCAGAGCGCAGTAATTTAGCCGATGTGTACGTTAAAGGTGATATCAATCTGTTTGGCCGTGATCACCAATTAGTGTTTGGCGTTAATTACTCCACCGCAGATAAAAAAGAAAACTCACTCTACGATTACACCACAGGTAATGGTTTCCCTGCCATGCCCGATCTCAATACTTGGGACGGCAACACCCCCTACCCAACCTTTGCCGATGATCCTCAAGGCAGTGATGTGAGTTCAACCCAAAAAGCGGCTTATTTTACTGGGCGATTTAATGTGTTTGAAGACATGCATATCATTGCTGGAGGACGCTTTAATCAATGGGAAGCAAAAGGTGAATCCTATGGCACAGCTCAACTTGCAGACGCAAATAAATTTATCCCTTATCTTGGAGCGGTTTACCGCTTTATACCTGAATTAGTTGCTTATGCGAGTTATACCGAGACCTTTTTGGCTCAAACACAGTTAGATTTAGAGAATAAACTACTCGATCCTGTTACAGGTGAAAGCCGTGAGATTGGTTTGAAAAGTGAGCTTTTTGAAGGTCGTCTAATCACAAGTTTGGCCTATTTCCAAATAGATCAAAAAAACCTCGCTAAACTCGACCCCGCCACTGCAAACCTACCACCAACAGAGCAAAGATATATTGGTATCAATGGCATAAGCAGTGACGGTTATGAAATTGATGTTGCGGGTGAAATTTACGATGGTTTACAGGTTAGCCTTGGTTTTACCGACTTTGATATCAAAGGCGATGAATTAGTAGCAAATTACACTCCAAGTCAGTTATTTAAACTGGCTGCAACCTATGAAATAGAGCAATTTGAAGGGCTAACACTTGGCGTTAATATGCGTTGGCAGGATGCCATATCCCGTGAACAAGGCGTTGTTGGTAGTGGCTTTACCAATGCGGGGGACACTATCACCACTAAACAAGATGCCTATGCCATCGTCGATTTAATGGCACGTTATGCTTTTACCGACAATGTAAGTCTTACCGTCAATGCCAATAATGTGACCGATGAAAAATATCTCAATAGCCTGTATTGGGATCAAGGCTTTTACGGAGCGCCAGCAAGCTACAGTGCAACTATTAGCTGGAAGATGTAATACCTGTGAGGCTCTGAACTGATTAGATATTTAATGTGATTGGTATAACGCTAGTATTAGCGGCAACGACTAAAAATTGCTGAAAAAATGGCTAACTCCTTGAGTTAGCCATTTTTATTATTCAGCTTTTGCTATTTCAGTTTATAAATCACTTCAACTCTATCTTCAATGCTCACTTGACCGTATTGATAACTCTCAGTCGTCCCCATGGCTTCTGCTTTAGCATTCATACGCAACATGACAGGTTGCACTGGACGTTGATCGTAATAGCGAATTTGCCAAATTTTACCGAGGTTTTCACCAAAGCCTTTAGCCAAAGACTCAGCTTTTTGTTTAGCATCAACAATCGCGGCTTGGCGAGCCTTGGCAACATATTCAGCTTCTTTACTCGACTTTAGAGCAATATTATTTACCCGATTCATTCCCTCTTCTAAGGCTGAGTCTAAGATAGTATTCAGTCGACTTAAGTCTGTTATTGTCACGGTAATTTGGCGACTGGCAGTGTAGCCCGACAGTTCTGGTGCTTTATCCTGCACATATACGTATTGTGGTTGTAGATTTAAGTTGGCACTCTGAATTTGATCTTTAGTCACACCCGCTGCAGTAAGCCGAGCGATAAACTTCGCCACGGCGGCATCAGAATTATCTTTAGCGGCTTTGGCGGTTTTTTCAGTAACGGCCACTTCTACCGTCAAATCGGCCATATCGGGTTCGACTTGAATTTGACTGACGCCCAGCGTTTCAATATGTGGGAAATCAACCTCAGCCGCCAGCACTGCGGGTGCTATCAGCATGCTAGAAAATAAACTACCGGCCACGAATATTGCTAAAAAAGATTGTTTCATCACTAACTCCAAAAATAATATCTAAAATCCCAGCATTAACATGGGATAGCGAAAACAAGAAACCGGATACTCAACTCTCAACGTTAATCCTGATATTTCCCTATAAACGCAGGGCAAAATCAAAAGGGTTAATGTTTATAACAAATATTTATAAAAAACATTTATATTTTTAGCGCGCCCCAACACTGCGATGCAGCACCAGCGCCTATTATTAAATCCATACTCAAAATAGGGTCAAAGACGACCTCGTACACTCGCCATTCAACTGTACACTTTTCAGCCAAATTTACTGTACCTTTTAATCACTTCAGGTATAATCCGCCAACTTTTTTAAGGTTGCTTTAAACCTCAGCGAGAAACCATGACAGTTGAAACTTTTAAACCCAAGCAAACAACCACGCTTGATATCCCAGTAAAAACATTAGAAGCTGCAAGCACTAATGCTGTTGCTACTGGAAATCGCATTGGTTTCATATCTTTGGGCTGCCCAAAAAACCTCGTGGATTCTGAGCGAATTCTGACTCAATTACGTATCGACGGCTACGAAGTGACTAATAGTTACGACAATGCCGATCTGGTTATCGTCAATACCTGTGGCTTTATTGATGCTGCGGTTGAAGAGTCCCTTGATGCGATACGTGAAGCCCTAGAAGAAAACGGCAAAGTGATCGTAACTGGCTGTCTTGGCGCTAAAGAAAACCAAATCCGCGAAGTGCATCCAGACGTGTTAGAAATCACTGGCCCACACAGCTACGAAGCCGTGTTGAAGCATGTTCACAAGTACGTGCCTAAGCCAGAGCACAACCCTTTCACCTCATTAATCCCACAAACTGGGGTTAAGTTAACGCCTAAGCATTACTCTTATTTGAAAATTTCAGAAGGTTGCGACAATCGTTGTACTTTCTGCATCATTCCTTCACTGCGTGGTGACTTAGATAGCCGCCCAGCGGGCAGCATCTTAGATGAAGCCAAACGTTTAGTGGAATCTGGCGTACAAGAAATTCTCGTTGTCAGCCAAGACACTTCGGCCTACGGCAAAGACAAAGGCGGTCGTACCGATTTTTGGAACGGTATGCCAGTTAAGCAAGACATTACTAGCCTAGCTCGCCAACTGGGTAAAATGGGCGCTTGGGTACGTTTGCATTATATCTACCCATACCCTTGGGTTGACGATTTGATCCCGCTGATGGCAGAAGGTTTAATCCTGCCGTATTTGGATATTCCAATGCAGCATGCAAGCCCACGCATCCTGAAAATGATGAAGCGCCCAGGCCGTGTTGACCGTCAGTTAGAGGCTATTCAACGCTGGCGTGAAATCTGCCCAGATCTCGTGATCCGCTCAACCTTCATCGTCGGCTTCCCAGGTGAGACCGAAGAGGATTTCCAAATCCTGCTCGATTTCTTAAAAGAAGCACGTCTGGATCGCGTTGGTTGCTTTAAGTATTCAGAAGTCGATGGCGCTGTCGCCAACACCATCGCCGAGCTTATCAGCGAAGAAGTGAAAGAAGATAGATACCACAGATTTATGGAACTCCAAGCCGAGATCAGCGCCGAGCGTTTAGCCCGTTTCGTTGGTCGCACTTTAGACATTCTGATTGACGATGTCGACGAAGAAGGCGCCATTGGCCGCAGCTTTGCTGACGCACCTGAAATCGACGGCATGGTGTTTATCAATGGTGAAACTGAGCTTGAGCCAGGTATGTTGGTTCGTGCCCGCATCACCCATTCAGACGAACACGATCTGTGGGCTGAAGTGGTCGACGCTGACACCCAAGACTAAGCTGTTCTGATATAGGACAGGCTATGACTCAAAAAGCGAACCTCTGGTTCGCTTTTTGTTTTTTATCATTCAATACAGTTTACGCACTAGCGTTCCGGATGCCTTTAATCAGTTTCTAGAACTGCATTTATATCAGCGCCTAATCCTATGATTTGATGCCTGAGACTTGAAGTATTAGACATCAAGCATCTGGCCCTAGCATTTTATTCGCATCGACCCAAAGCTCGAATTCTTCTGCCGTGACAAACTCAAGTTCTAATGCCGCTTGGCGCAGTGTCTTATGCTCACTATGGGCTTTTTTGGCTATCTTAGCGGCCTTTTCATAACCGATATGTTGATTTAGCGCTGTCACTAACATGAGTGAATTTTCCACATGCTGCGCGATTTGTGGCTCGTTCGCCACTATGCCGACCACGCAATGATCGCGAAACGATTGGCAAGCATCCCCCAATAAGCGCCCAGATTGCAGCACATTGGCGATGATCATTGGCTTAAACACATTGAGCTCAAACTGACCATTACTGCCGCCAATACCGACGGCAACGTCGTTACCCATAATTTGCGCGCACACCATAGTCATGGCCTCGACCTGAGTCGGGTTGACTTTCCCCGGCATAATGGATGAACCCGGTTCATTTTCAGGCAGTAATAACTCGCCAATACCGCAGCGCGGGCCAGAACCTAACAGCCTAATATCATTTGCGATCTTCATTAAACTGACCGCTGCCACTTTATAGGCCGCCGACAGCGCAACTAATTCATCGTGGGCGGCAAGCGCAGCAAACTTATTTGGCGCAGTCACTAACGGTAAGCCTGTGAGTTTTGCGATATTGCCAGCCACCTTAACCGCGTAATCCTTATGCGTGTTTAGCCCAGTACCCACGGCTGTCGCGCCTAAGGCTAGCTCGGCTACGCGCTTGAGACTGTGCTTCATAGCTTCGATAGCATGGCTTAACTGCGCCGCGTAACCCGAAAACTCTTGGCCTAAGGTTAACGGTGTCGCATCCATAAAATGTGTACGGCCGATTTTAACGATGGGCGCAAACTCATCAGCCTTAAACTGCAAGCTCTGCTGCAATAACGTCATGCAGGGCAAAACAAGTTCAACGGCTTGACGATAGGCAGCAATATGCATAGCAGTAGGAAAAGTATCGTTGGAAGATTGTGAGCGGTTAACATCGTCATTGGGGTGTAAGTATTTAACGGCATCGCTGAGCAGCCCACCCGAGAGCACATGGCCGCGATAGGCAATCACTTCATTAACGTTCATATTAGTTTGCGTGCCGGAGCCAGTTTGCCAAATCACTAAGGGAAATTGTGTATCCAATTCCCCTGCAATTAACTCATCGCACACTTTGGCAATCAGTTGCGCTTTATCCGCAGTTAAAGTGCCCAACTGTTGATTCGTGATAGCAGCGGCCTTTTTCAAGTAACCAAACGCATGGATTACTTCAATCGGCATAGATGCGCTAGCACCAATACGAAAATGCTGCCGCGAACGCTCGGTTTGTGCGCCCCAATAACAATCGGCGGGGACTTTCACCTCACCCATAGTGTCGTGTTCAACTCGATATTGCTGTGCCATGTGCATCTCCTTCGCTAAAACGCTCTAAGCGTTCACCATACTCGCTCAGGGTAAAAGTACCAATTCATTCCAAGCTAAGCTCTCAGAAGGAAAGCGACTATCGACAATAAGGCTGATTTAAGCGTAAAGACGGATGTTGAGGCTGGGGAAGTAGCAGTAACGGGCAGGACTAACGAGGGATTAAAGCAAGCGGACTAAAACAGGGAAAGCAACAGATTAACAAAAACTTAGACCTAGAAAGTCAAAAGGGGCATCGCCCTTGTGCTGATGCCCCTTTCGGTTTTGTGCATTACGGTCGTATGACCCTTTGCCCTTTTTCGCTTTCTCGGTACGGGTCCTAAATAAAGGGCTCGTCACTAACGCTTTGAGTGCGTTGTCGGTAATGGTGCCTCGGCCACTTTCGTGCTCTAAGGTCATATTTTGTGGTTTTTGCTTAGTCATTTTATGCCTCACTACTTAATGAAAGTTAAGCCCATAGCCTAACAGCGAAAATTATAACGCAATCAAATCAGATGTACAGAGTGCGACAATATGCCGCACCTGCCACACTGAGATGCTCTTTATAATGCAGCGCAATTAATCCAAGTGAATGGAAGACAATAAGATGGCTGCAAATTCTGCGTATTTATCTCACCCGTTTAAAACTTCAGTAATTTCCTCATCCCTCGCAATCGCCATGGGTTTATCACTAGCGCCACAGGCCATGGCTGACGACAGCGAATTAGCCAATATTGAACGCTTAGAGGTCCATGGCCAACAGGCCGAAAACCGTAACGCCTTAGGTTCGGCGGAAAATCTACTGAAAGGGCAAGGAGTCGATTTCTCCGAAGCGGGCGGCGTATCGGCCCTACCTATCCTCAATGGCATGATGGGCGATCGCATCAAAGTGCTGGTTGATGGTGCGGACATTACTGCTTCCTGCGCCAACCAAATGAATCCACCGCTGTCCTATATCTCCGCCAATCAAATCACCACAGCCGAAGTCATTGCGGGCGTATCGCCAGTCAGCGCGGGTGGCGACAATATTGCGGGTGTGATCAAGGTTAGCAGCCTTAACCCTAAATTTGGTGAAAGCGAGGCCATCAAATGGAATAGTGGCGATATTTCAACGGGATACCGCAGTGTGAGTGACACTTTATTACTCGGCACCAATGCCACTGTCGCAAGCAAAAATGTCAGTCTTAGCTATCAAGGCGCCTATGAAGATGCCAACAGCTATAAAGATGGCAATGGCGATAAAGTCATCGATACCCTGTACCGCGCACAAAACCATGCACTGACCGCCGCATGGCGCGATGAGACTCAAGAAGTTGCCATCAAATTGACCCACCAAAATATTCCATTCCAAGGTTTTGCTAACCAATACATGGATATGACGGATAACAAGAGTTACGGTGCCCTCGCCCGTTATCAACTCAAACTCGACGATGACGGTGAATTCAGTGCCCAAGTAAACTGGCACGGCGTGAAACACGAGATGGGCTTTTTCACCCCAGAAAAAACCGGCAAGATGCCAATGAACACTGAAGGTGATGACTACAGCTATCAACTACACTGGCGCTTGCCAATGGGTGATGACAGCACCTTACTGGTCGGCCAAGAATACTATAGCTACCAGCTCGACGATGTTTGGCCTGCGGTGCCTGGCACTATGATGGCGCCCAATGACTACATCAACATCAACGATGGTGAACGCCGCCGTGCCGCCGTTTATGGCGAATGGCAGCAAGATTTAAGTCAAAGCTGGTGGCTATCGGCGGGAGTTCGCTTTGAGTATGTCACCACCAATACAGGTGAAGTCCAAGCCTATAGCAACATGCCTATGATGGGCGTGCCCAATGTCGACGCAGAAGCGGCAAAAGCCTTTAATGCGATGGACAGAAAACGTGATGATAATCTGATCGATGCCACCTTACTGGCACGCTATCAATTATCTACCAATCAACAACTTGAGTTTGGTTTAGCCCGCAAGAATCGTGCACCGAATCTGTACGAGCGTTACAGTTGGGGCCGCGGCACTATGGCAACCACTATGATAGGTTGGTATGGCGATGGTAATGGTTATGTGGGTAATGCAGATCTTAAGCCAGAAACCGCCCATACCCTGAGCGCAGCCTACAAATATAACGGTGATAGCTGGCAAGTCTCGACCACAGCTTGGTACACAGCGGTGACTGACTATATCGATGCCGAAGTGATTGGTAGCTTCAATCGCACTAGCTCACCTGATGGCAAACGCAATATTCTTCAATTCACTAACTTAGATGCCAATCTCTATGGTGCACGTTTTAATGCGCTCTATCAGTTTGCCGAAACCAGCACAGGTAAATGGCAAGTGTTAGGCAAAGTGAATGTGACCCGTGGTGAGCGAGATGAAGGCAATGAGCCTTTATATCAAATCAAGCCGCTGCAAACCGAGTTAGCACTGCAACATCAACTCGGTAACTGGGAAAACAGCCTTTCATGGCAATGGGTTGCGACCAAAGATCGCGTGGATGACCGCCGCCTTGAAAATGAAACCGATAGCTACTCCTTGCTTAACTTGAACAGCAGCATGAAATGGCAGGATCTGACTGTCACCTTCGCGGTGAATAACCTATTCGACAGTTACTATGAGCTGCCGCTGGGCGGCGTGAGTGTGGCTGAATTTAAGGCCGATAATACTAATGGCTTTAAGCAGATTGCCGGTGCAGGTCGCTCGTTTGAACTCAGCGCAAGCTATGCATTTTAACGGCTGATTTTAAAGGCACTGATTTTAAAGGCACTGATTTTAAAGGCACTGTTTTTAACAACATAGTTTTTAACAACATGGTTTTTAACGGCGCGGATTTTTAGGTCGAACAGCTCTAATCCGAACGTTAAACAAAAAGGGCAAGCAGATTAAGTGATTAATCGCTTGCCCTTTTTTATGCTCGAACCACATTCATGCCACTGACACTAAAGCACAGAGACGACTTAAGCGCACTATGCAGCACGGCGGAACGAGTGACACTATGGATTAGTTACCCGCAATCTTCATTTCAGATAACAAGATACCGCCGGTACGAATCGATGAGCGCAAATCAAAATCCTTACTCACGGCTTGCACGCCACGGAACATCTCTTTTAAGTTACCCGCGATAGTGATCTCTTCCACTGGATATTGGATCTCACCGTTTTCAACGTAGAAACCCGCCGCACCACGGGAATAATCGCCCGTTACCATGTTCACGCCTTGGCCCATGACTTCGGTCACAATCAAACCTGTGCCCATGTCTTTCACCAATTCGTCGAAGGTTTGGCCTGTGTGGCCGAGCGTCCAATTATAAATACCGCCCGCATGGCCCGTGTTGGTTAAGCCTAACTTGCGCGCCGAGTAGCTAGTCAGCAAATAGGTTTCTAACATACCACGGTCGATAATACGTCTGTCTTGAGTCGCCACGCCTTCGCTATCGTAGTTCGCACTCGCTAGGGCGCCGAGTAAATGCGGCTGTTCTTCAATATTAAACCAATCAGGGAATATTTGAGTATTGATAGAGTCCAGTAAGAAACTGGATTTACGATAAATACTGCCGCCACTGATCGCGCCGATAAAGTGGCCGATTAAGCCTGTTGCAATATCTGGGGCTAATAAAATCGGTAAGCGAGTTGTGGCGATTTTACGGGCGCCAAGACGACTGACGGTTTTCTCGGCGGTTTTTAAGCCTACGGTTTCAGGTGCAAGCATCTCGCTGAATTTACGGGCGATAGTGTAATCGTAATCCCGTTGCATATTGCCGTCACTGTCTTCACCAATAACGCTACAGCTCAAACTATAACGCGAGCTGCAATAGCCGTTCAAAAAACCATGGCTATTACCGTACACTTTAACCGACGTATGGGCATTGGCGCTGGCGCCGTCAGAATTATTGATACGCGGATCGGCATCAAGAGCCGCTGTTTCGGCGCGAATAGCCAGTTGCGCTAACTCATCGGGGGAAATATCTTCTGGATAATATAGTTGCAGATCGCGGATCTTCGTTGCCATTAATGCTTTGTCGGCAAGACCACTGAAAGGATCGGGCGAAGTATAACGGGCAATATCATCGGCCGCTTTTACCGCTAAGGCAATCGCCTCAGGGCTCAAATCTGACGTCGATGAGCTGCCTTTGCAACCATCGCGGTAAACCGTAATCCCTAGTGCACCATCTTTATTAAATTCAACGGTTTCGATTTCTTTTAAACGGGTAGAAACCGACAAACCTTGCTGTTTACTGATCGCCACTTCGGCAGCGTTCGTTCCTAATTTATTGGCATATTCCAGCGCCACGGCCACCGCATCTTTCAGCGCGCCTAATTCACTATCGATTCGATTTAAAGACACAAAGCTACTCTTTCGTTGTCGGCAATGGTCGTAGCATAACAAACACAAATCTCATTCACATTAATTATTCGTGCTAACCCGCAGCCAATAAGGTGGCTGCACTGAAAATAGCTGAAAACGTAGTGTCTAATAGAAAACGGGCAGCAATCTCGGAATCAGCACATTCACCTAGGCGATTTTTAGCTGGGGATGTTATTATTAGCCAGTATATTACTTGAGGTTTTATCTATATGAAGATTGTTGGTGATTCAGAACATTTTAAACAGCCCTACGACATCGATGAAGATTATGTCAGCAGCAAAACAACGGATAAGCGTGATAGCGAAGCCGTGCAAAAAGTCGGTATGGAGCTTGTTTCACTGAGCAAGACTCAGCTAGATAAAATCGAGCTGGATGAGTTTTTGTACGACGCTATTCTGCAAACGCGTAAAATCAAGGTCAATACTGAGGCTTATCGTCGCCACATGCAGTATATCGGCAAGTTGATGCGTAATTTTGATATCGAACCAATTAAAGCGTCACTCGCTATCGTGTTGAATAAAAACAACAACGAGACAGCGAAATTGCAGATGTTCGAAAAAATGCGTGAACGCTTACTGACCCAAGGTGACGAAGAAATTCAAACCGTAGTCGAGCATTATCCGCAATTAGACCGACAAAAACTGCGTACTTTGGTGCGTCAAGCCACCAAGGAACTCGCTAAAGGTACCGATTCAAAATCATCTAAAGAGCTGTTTAAATACCTACGCAGCGAAATTCAAGACTAATCAACTTCAGCTCACAAGGATGTTGCTTATGCGACTTAGCAAAACGTTATGTAGCCTAGCTTTGCTTTTTATTGGACTATTTGGACTTGGGGCCTGTAATGGCCCTGCGGACGAAGATAACGGTGGCACAGATGCCACTGACGGTATCTATAAACTGTCTATCGACTTTACAACCTTATCGGGTTCTGAATGCGCTAGTTTTACGTCACGCCAAAGCTTTCCTAAAGAGACAAAATTTTGTGCCGTCGCGAAGTTAAAAAAAGGCTCAGCCACCGTCAGTAATCAGAAAGTCGACTTTACGACAGACCTTGGTGTATTAACACCGAGTAGCAAACTAACCGATAATAACGGTGAAGCCATTATTATCATTAGTAATCCTGATTTACTTGTCAATGCAGGGACAATTACGGCAACGACAACCCCAAATGATTCCACCACGGCGCTAACAGCTACACGTAATTTTGAGTTTTTAACTACTGTTGATGGCACCTCTCCAATTCCAGCAACACCTAAACTCAGCGCCAGTATTTTAAACAACTCAGCTTTAGTGACTCGTTTTAAAGTCGACGAGTCAGTACAACTGCAAGCCATATTGCTCGATAGCGCAAGTAACGGCATCGACGGCGTTAAAGTCACGTTTACTGCAGGTTCAGCAGCGCTTAATCCAGCAAGTACATTGACCGACACCCAAGGCATTGCGCAGGTGACCTACACACCAAGTGCGACTGAATTAGGGGCAAACACCTTAACGGTAACCGCTGACTATCAAGGTCAATCACTGCAAACCAGCAGTTTGTATGAAGTATTGAGTAAAGATGCGGTCAATCAAGAAGGTACGCTGAAACTCGGCTCGTTCAATGGCACAGTATTCAATGAAAACACCTTGGCAAGCACCTTAACAGCCGATACTAATGGCACTTACAAGGTCAGCGCCGGAGGCAGTTTTGGCGTGAACGCAAGTTTAGTGTTAGTGGCTAATGATGGCACCATTACGCGAGTGCAATCCCCTTCTTCAATCAGCTTTAGCTCTGATTGCACCAGCAACAATAGTGCGACCCTTGATACGCCAGTGACCACCTTATCGGGTAATGCCAGTTCAACTTTCCAAGACACTAAATGTAGTGGTAATAGTGAACGTAGCGACCAGATTATTGCCACAACAGTGGTAGGCAATCAAACACTCACGGCGAGTTTCCCGTTTACCTTGCAACGCCAAACGCTTGCTAGCTTAAGTTTTGAATCCGCTGAGCCTAAGCAAATTCGTATCAAAGGTGCGGGCGGCACAGGTTCAAACGAATCCTCTTTAGTCAGCTTTAAAGTCACCAGTGCTAATGGACAACCTGCAGCGCAACAAAAGGTGAGTTTTGAACTTGATACCGTTGTTGGCGGCTTAAGTTTTGCTAATGGCACCGCTAATGCTCAAGGCCAAACTAACTCCCAAGGCATCACAAGTGTGCGCGTGTTATCGGGCACTGTGCCCACACCTGTACGCGTGGTTGCCACAGCCGTTGATGCCGATACTAAAGAGGTTATTACTAGTCAATCGGAGCAACTGACAATCAATACTGGCTTACCGCAACAGCTTGGATTTAGCCTATCGAGCAGTAATCCCAATCCTGAGACTGCTAGTATTGACGGAGAAAAGGTCACAGTTACAGCAAGACTTTCAGATAGTTTCGGTAACCCAGCGCCAAATGATACCACCGTCAACTTCACGACTGAAGGTGGCCAAATAGAGCCTAGCTGCTTAACCCTAGATGGTGCCTGTAGCGTAAATTGGACATCATCTAACCCTAGGGTCACAGATCACCGCATAACCATTTTAGCCTATGCTCTAGGTCACGAAACCTTCTTCGATACTAACGGTAACAACCAATTTGATGCCGCCGATGGCACCGCAATCATAAAGGCGTGTTTACAAGATGGGGCAGATGTTAGCTGTAGTGGCAACGGCTTAGATATTGAGACGTTCCACAGTTCCGGCTTTAGCGATTTACCAACCGCTTTTCGGGATGATAACGAAAACTTTGCCTACGACTCAGGTGAACCTTATTTTGATAATCTTGCTGCCGTCACTTATTCCGGCGCCGATGGTCTTTTTAATGGCCCCCAATGTGTCGAAAATTTATGTGGTTTAAATCAAGCCAATAAAACCTATGTACGCAAAGCGGTAGTCATGGTCATGTCGGGCTCAAAGGCATACTTCACTCTCTGGCAAGATGGCGTGAAAGTATATGAAGACCGTAAAGGGCAAAATATTCTGGATAATCTCAGCGCAATCAAACCTATTAACGCAGGGGTAAGTGGTAAATTCACCGTTCAATTTTATGATGATGCCGATCAAATTATGCCATCAGCAACCACCCTTGGCGTAACAGTAACGGAAGGTAAGCTCGTCTATAACCCATTTACTGTGAGCAAAACCAATAAAGCCGATGCAGCTACCACGAGTTTCTCTCTTGAAAAAAATGCACTGTCAATCAATAGCCAAGTATTGATCACGGTTAAAACACCTAGTGGTAACACATCAGAGTTAAAATTTGACGTCAGCTTGCTATAGCAAGCTGCTTTTTCTCTTAAAAAAAAACCGCTCAAGCGGTTTTTTTTTGGAAAATGAGTTCAGTCTGCTGAACTAGTCGATATGAATTAGGCGTTATGAATTAGTGCGCTAGAAAGCCGCTACTAAGTGAGCAGAGGTTGAGTCGATATCAATAGATATGCTGCGTGTTACTGGCAAGATAGTGCTTATAAATGGCTCCAAAATACTAACCCACTTGCGCTTGTAATAACCTAACTCTGCGTTTAACCCCCAAAATAGCTAAACCAAAAAAGACGGCAAACAAGCCCCAGAGCTGTAGCCATTTTGGCATCACACTCGCCCAACTTGCGCCCATTTGATTGAGTTCTAGCATGCCCATAATTGCGGGTACTGCAGGGATAAACTGCGAACCTAACACTAAAGGTTCAGGGATCAATGCCAGCGGCCAAACAAAACCAGATACAAATAAGATAGGCATAGAAATCAACAACAATACTTGGGTCGGTAAATCGCGACGAGTAAATAAGCTGCTCATAGCGATACCTGCGGCGGCGGTAGCCAGTAAAAACGGCAATAACCACAGCGCAACTAAGCCAAGGCTGGCTTGAATACTCACGTTATACCAGTGGTAACAGTAACCGACATAAAAACTAGTAAAAAAGATATAAATCAACATGAAGGCGAGTATTCGACCGCATATCAACTGTACGGGTGATACCTGCTGCCAATAGCCCTTTTGGCGCCATTGTCCTGCCCCTAAAATACCTGTGCCTATCAGTAAGGTTTGATGCAAAATCAGCAAAAACAGCCCAGGCACTACATAGGGTGTATAACCTAAACTAGGATTAAAGGCGGGCACACTATTAAGGTGAATCGAATTTAAGCTTTGCTGTGCTTGCTTAGGATTTTGCCCCTGAGCCAACATACCAATTAACTGTACTTGCTTGCCCGCATCCATCCCCGCACTCACTAAGCCTTCGGCAACCGCAGAATAAATCAAGAAGTAGCTAGCATCGCCGCCATAACTTAAGGTTACGCCTTTACCCAGCAGTAAGTCGCGGCGAAACCCTGCTGGGATCACCAATAAACCATGGGCTTTACCTGTCTCAATATAACGCTTTGCTTCGGTGATTGAACCAACTTGCCCTATCACTTGGATTTTTGCGCTGGCATCGGCATGGCGGATCAACTGACGGCTTAAGGAAGAATGGTCTAAATCCACCACGATCAGTTGTTGTTCGGTCGGTACTTCGTGCAAATAAGGTAAAGGATATAACACCGAATAAAACAGTACGCCGCCAAATAAGGTTACTGCAATGGCTTTATCGCTAATTATGGCTTTAAGTTCAGTCAACATCAGTTGCCACATATTCATCCTATTGCCCCTTTACTGGCAGAGTTGCATCAGAGTCATATGCGGTTACCGCGCTAGTAGCGTTAACTGTAATAGGCAGTAATTTACGTGATAGAAAATAAATCACCGGCAACAGGCAGAGAAAGCCCCAATAGCTACAGAGCTGGGTCGCCACACTCGGTAATGCAGCGCCATAACTGACAACGCTCACATGGGACTCAATATAATGACTCGATGGCATGATAAGCCGCCACCACTGGGCCAATTGTGGCATTTCATGGGTGGGAAACGTGATCCCCATAAAGGCAAAGGCAGGGGCGAATAAGGCCGTGCAAAAACTAATCACCCGTGCACTGTCGCGCATCACAACAAACACCAACAGCACTAAGCTCCATACCGCCAGCAACATCACTGATTGCGCCAACAGTAGTAAAGCTAAACTGCCTGCGATGGGCAATCCAAGACACAAGTACAACCACACTAAGATAAAGCCACCTTGCAGCATTAATATCGGCGTAAATAACACCATTTTCGCCAGCACTTTAGGCCAAAAAGCCACGTTCAGCACATTCGATACACCATGATTAGTGGCAGAATCGATATTCGTCGTGGGGTTTAAGTGCAACTCTCGATTCAAGCTGTTAGCCATCACTAACATCGATAATAACTGCCACAGCGCCACCAGCACTGGCGGCACTAAAAAGCCAATGTAATTATTATTTCGGTTAAACAGCGCCGTAGTTTGACTTTTGACTGGACTTAAATTGACTGCCACTTGGGATTTTGGCGTCCCGCTAGCCAGCTGCTTTAAGCCCGCAACATGCAATAAGCCTTCGCCAAGGCTCAGCTGAATTTGGCTTGAGAGTAACTTGCCCACCAATAAAAACTGGCTGTTATAGCGCACGTCTATCGTAGGTTTATGACCCGTGAGTAAATCTTTTTTCATATCATAGGGAAAAACCACAATAGCGTAGACTTTAGCCTGCTGCATGGCCGTTACAGCCGCAGTGAGATCGGTAAAGTTTTGCGGGTCAGTCACAGGATTAGCCTTCAACTGACGGGCCAGCATACGGCTCAGTTGACTATGATCTTGATCGACAATCGCCACTGGCAGTTGCCTTGGTAAACCAGCACTGAATAACCACCACAGGCAAAAAATCCCTAGCAGTGGAATATAACTGACTAAAGCTAATTGCCAAGGGTCGTGCCACAGGGCGCGCAGTTCACGGCGCACTAACGCGATAAAACTGATGCGCGAGGGTGACTGCTTACTATTGTCCACCGTATTGGTGTCTGGCGTGCGTTCAATCACAGCCCTTACTCACCACGCAGTAAAACAGACATGCCGACACGTAGGTCGCTAATTGGCTGGCTTGGACGCAATTCAACCTCGAAGGTACGCATATCAAAATCGTGGCCACTTTCGGTCGAGCGCCATGTGGCAAACTCACCCATGACGCTAATATGCGACACAGTAAACTCAATATCCTGCTCGAGCGCCGGAATATTTAACTGGATTTTTTGACCTTTTTTAAAGCGTTTAAGTTGGTCCTCTCGCACTTGGAACACCGCCCAAGCATCTTGCATATCAATCAGGCTCACGATGGGAAAACCACTTGGTGCCAATTCACCCGCTTGCAAGAGTACGTCGCTGATTTCACCCGATTTTGGGGCGCGCATTTGGCTATCTTGCATAATCGCGCTAACCTCTTTCACCGCGCCTTCTGCCATACGCGTATTGCCCGCCGCTGCGGCTTTAAGTTCAACGCGCGCGCCTTCCTGCGCCATTTGATACATGGCTAACGCCGCTTGTTCTGTATATTTTGCCGCCTGCCATTGAGTAAACGCTTCATCGCGTTTTTGCCTTGCAGCCACGCCTTCGTTGAACAGGTTTTCCACCCGGCTATAGGTCGTTTTAGCGAGCGTTGCCGCCGCTTGTGCTTTAAGCCATTGTTCTTTAGCCGCCATGATCTCTTGGCGACGAGCGCCGTTATCGGCCTCTGATTGTTTCGCTTTGGCGGCGTCGCGGCCACCTTCGGCTTGCATTAACTTAGCGTCTAATTCTGGGCTGTGGATAGCGAACAACAAATCCCCCTCGGCCACACGATCGCCGCGGCGAACGAGCACTTGCTCAACACGGCCAGGAACCTTAGAAGAAACGTTATATTCGCGCGCTTCAATCTGCCCCTGCAATAAGCTCGGCTGCGGGCTGTAAGCCAACTTAAGGCCATAGCCTAAGATAAGGCCTAATGCGACCAATGCCACCAAGGCCAGTATTCTGTTAGCGCGCATTATTTGTCTCCTGCGACAGTGTACGGTCAGCGGTGCGACCAATAAATTCATCTAGTTGGCCACTAATGGCCATTAATCGGGCATAGGCTTGCACATAGCGATAACGGGCGGCCAGTTGTTGAGTGTTAACTGCGCTCAGTTTCAGCTCAGCATCGACTCTGTCAATAGACGTAGAAAGCCCTTGATTAAAGGCGATTTCTCGCAGGCGCAGATTTTCAGCAGCCAGTTCAAGTGAAGTATCGAGCGCCTTCACCTCTTCTTCAGCTTGTAATAATTGACGATAACTTTGATCCACTAACAGGCTCAAATCCTGCCGCGTTTGTGCCTTAGTGTAGCGGGCTTGCAATAAGGCACTTTTCGCCGCTTCGACCTTACCACTACGGCCATCACGGCTCAGTATAGGAACTTTAACGCCAACGCCGAGCATCCAATCAGGCTCTACCTGAGAAAATAGGCTGTCATCTTCGTAAAGCGTGTAATTGCCAAACAGGAATACGGTGGGGTGATACTTACCCTGTTCTAATGAAACCAAGCCATTGGCTTGGGTCTCTTTTGCTTCGAGCAATTTTAGCGCCGGATGTTGGCTCAGGGTCACTTGAGTTAATTGGTCTAAAGACGGCGCATGTGGCAAAAAAAATAAAGGTGACTGCGTGCCAACATCGCTTTGCTGCAACATGCGCGACAGAGCGATGACCGCCATTTCGTGCTGGCGGCGAGCACTGCCTAAATTAACTTTGGCATTGTCTAAGGCAACCTGCGCATTAAGCCGTTCAACCTTAGCGATTTGCCCTTCTCGCTCTAACGCTAACGCATGATCAACATGCTTAGTTAAAGAGCTTACTAGCTCAGTTTGCGTGCTCACTAACGCCTGAGTGACATCAACAGCGTAGTATCTGTCTACCAGCAAGGTAAATAAATCGCGCGTGACTAATTGCAACTCCTGTTGCTTTTCGGCCACCATAGCGGTGTGTATACCTTGGGCGGCAGTGATCTGCCCACCGGTATAAATCGGCCACATAGCTTGTAAGCTAGCTCGGAAAATATCTTGCTCGGTAAAAGGTGTAACAAACATTGATCCTGGAATACCTGCTAGTGCTCCGCCAAGGGCTGGCGGTAACGTCGCAGGATCAAGCGAGGCTAATGGATTGAGATCCCGAAGATCGAGTTCGATGGGTTTTTCAAGATGAGTATAGCTGCCATTAATGCTCAAAGAGGGCAGATTTAAGCTCTCACCCGCCTCTTGCTCGCCCTTAGCACGGTTAACTTCCTGCGATTGCGCCTGTAGCTTATCGCTCACTTTTAGCATTTGTTGCCAAGCGTCGGTAAAGCTAATCGGCTGTGCATGACTCGCCAAAGGCAAAGATAAAAGGCACAGCCAAGCCACTTGTGATAGATTCATTAACACCTCTAGAGTAGTTACTCTAATTCCATTTGCGAATGATAACATCCATTATGGCAAGCAGCTATCATACCCAAGTTGCCTAAAGATACGAGTTTCAGCCTCTTCAGGTAGCTTGGCTATAAAGACAATAACTAACCTGAGCTACGCCGTACCGCCCACAGTTAAACGATCTAACTTCAAGGTCGGTTGACCAACGCCTACGGGTACGCTTTGTCCATCTTTACCACAAACGCCAACCCCTTGATCTAACGCCATATCGTTACCGACCATCGAAATTTGACTCATGGCCTCAGGGCCATTGCCGATTAAGGTTGCGCCTTTAATGGCTTGAGTCACTTCACCATTTTCAATCAAATAGGCTTCAGATGCAGAGAATACAAACTTACCCGAGGTGATATCCACTTGGCCGCCACCAAAGTTAGGGGCGTAAATGCCCTTTTTGACCGATTTAATGATCTCACTTGGATCTGACTCACCCGCCGTCATATAAGTGTTGGTCATCCGCGGCATAGGCAAATGCGCGTAGGATTCGCGGCGACCATTACCGGTTGGTGCCACACCCATCAAGCGTGCATTGAGTTTGTCTTGGATGTAACCCTTTAAAATACCGTCTTCAATCAACACCGTTCTTTGGGTCGGCACACCTTCATCGTCGATGCTGAGTGAACCACGACGATTAGGCAAGGTGCCATCATCAACCACAGTCACTAACTTAGAGGCTACGAGTTGTCCCATTTTACCGCTGAAAGCACTGCTGCCCTTACGGTTAAAGTCACCCTCTAAACCATGGCCTACGGCTTCGTGAAGCAATACGCCCGGCCAGCCATTACCTAACACCACTGGCATTTCACCCGCTGGCGCATCGATAGCATTAAGATTGACCTGCGCTTGACGCACCGCTTCGCGGGCAAAGGCAAAACACATAGGTAAACCAGTATCGTCGCTTGCCATCAACACGCCGTAGTCATGGCGACCACCGCCACCTGCACCGCCACGCTCACGTTTGCCGTTTTCTTCTAGAATCACGCTGCAGTTAAAACGCACTAAAGGACGAATATCGGCCGCTAGCGTACCGTCACTCGCGGCAATCAAAATCTCTTCGTGCACGCCCGCCAAGCTAACAACCACTTGGATAATGCGGCTATCTAAACTGCGAATAAAAGCATCGGCTTCTTTTAGCAGATTAATCTTTTTGACTTCTTCCATCGCGGCAATGGGATCTAAACTGTCGTATAAGGCTAATGCCTTACGGCGCTCAAATGCGCGAACCTGAGTTTGCTCGCCTGCGCTGGCAATACCACGCGCGGCTTCTGCTGCGGCGCTTAAGGCGGCAGGTGTAATATCGTCAGCATAGGCGAAACCGGTTTTTTCACCGCTAATAGCACGTACACCCACACCGCGTTCAATGTGGAAACTACCATCTTTAATAATGCCGTCTTCCAGCACCCAAGACTCATGGCGGCTACCTTGAAAATAGAGATCGGAATAATCGATTTTGTGTTGATGTATAGTGTTGAGATAACCCTGTAGGCCCTCTAACGCTAACCCATTCTTCAATAAACTTTGCTCTACTTGTGCTAAAAATGGCATCGATGCTCTCTTTGATCCCAGGGATCTTATATTCTGAGTGTAAATTCGTTGTACTAATTCTGTACGTCAATCGCGGTCTAATTCGGTATTGCCGCTCGCCAGTGCGGACGGTTTATTTCAAGCTTGGCTCAGTAAAACGATTATGCTGCATAACGGGCATTTTACGGCGAATATCGTGCAGTTCGGTTAAGTCGACCTCAGCCTGTACCCAACCCGTACCCGTTTTACGCTGCGCCAAAATGTTACCCCAAGGACCGACTATCATGCTCTGCCCCCAGGTTTCACGGCTACCTTCGTTATGCTGTCCCCACTGAGCGGCAGCAAGAATAACGCATTGGGTTTCAATGGCTCTCGCCTGTAACAACACCTGCCAATGGGCTTCCCCCGTCACTTTGGTGAAGGCAGAAGGGACAGTAATAATCTCGGCACCCGCAAGGCGCATCGCCCTAAACAAGTCGGGAAAGCGTAAATCATAACAGATGGTTAAGCCAATTTTGCCAAAAGGTGTATCGATAACACTAATGTGATCACCGGGACAGAAGGTTTCGCTCTCGCGATATTGTTTTGTACCATCGGCAACATCCACATCAAAAAGGTGCAGTTTATCGTAATGCCCTAACGTATCACCTTTATCATCAAACAAATAACTGCGGCTATAGACACGACCATCTTCAGCCAACGCCGGAATAGTCCCCGCCACCATAAACACCCGATACTTGGCGGCCAGTGCACTTAACGCCGATTTGAGCGGGCTCTGATGAACATCACCCCCATAGGCCAGTTGCTGACTTTCGTGGCCACCAAACAATAAACAACATTCAGGTAATACCACTAAATGAGGTGTATGGAGACTGTCTTTATTAAGGGCTGATCGCGAGAGTGCGTTAAGCTGCGATTCGATAAACAGCAGATTGGCGCTGACGTCGCGACTGCTCTGACATTGCAACAGGCTGATGTGCATTCTTACCTCCCTGAATTTGTTTAAGCGACTCTACCGCCTGGCTTTTTTCGGGTGCGGCAGGCGCTGGGGCCTGTAGCGGTGATGTCGACTCTTCAACCTGTTCTGTAGGCTTAACGTCTTGGGATTGCGCCTCTGGTGTCTCGATTGTTTTAGCTGCGGGTTGAGTTTGACTCGCCGCGCCGGCTGGCACTGCTGGGCGCTCAATACCCACTATCGGTAGGATAGACTCGGGAATTTCAATCTCTTTACTCTTACGTTCCAATTCTTCAACCACAGGTTCAGCCATAGTGCCAGTCACTCGAAAGCGAATTTCTGAAATGATCTCAATCACAGGCTCAAGCACTTTTGTCAGTGCAAATGCACCTAACCCTAACGTCCAAGCACTGGTGCTGAGCAATACCACTGTAGGCACACTTGAGGCTAACTGCGGTACAAAGCGAATATCATAATTTAAACTCTCTGTTGTGAGATCCGTAAAACCACGTACCTTCATGTTGCCGACAATGGCATCCATTTCGGTATCCGTTGTTTTTACCACGCCATTGTCAATTTGTAGATTGCCGTTAAAGGAGTTGAAATACATGCCTTGACCAAAAACATCGGTAAAATCCAGTGACAGTTTTCGCACAAGGGAATCTAAGCTAAACAGAGAGAAGATACGCGCGCCCTTATCACTCACCTCAGATAAGTGACCTTTACCGAGGTCAAACTTCACTTTACCGTTTAAGGTTTCGAGGGAAAATGCATAGGGAGCACCTTGCCAAGACACGTCTGCATTTATTTTCAGCGGCGCTTCCTTTACCCCAGGATCGATACCCAATAGCGCCGATAAGTGATCAAATTGTTTGGCCTTTAACTCAACATTGAGTTCAGTTCGATTCTGTTCTGCTTGCAGCCAAATACCACTACCTTGCAAGCTCACGTTAGGGGTTGTTAACGACAGAGTTTGAATTTTATAACCCGTAGCCTGTGGCTCGGCCTGAAATACCAGCGTACCTAACGGTTTATCATGAAAACGAAAATCTTCCACATTGATAGCAACGGGCGGCAAGTTAGTGAGCACTTGATCACTACCAAAACCAGATTCGGCAGCCGAGGCTATCTCAGGGGATAAATACAATTTATTCGCTACGACTTTAAGGCCTTGAGTACGCCAATTTGGATAGAAATCAACACTACCATCAAACTCATTAGCAAGGATATTAAAGCGCCAACCGGTTTCATTGGGTTTAGCATTTAAGGTAAGTTCGGTAAGCGGTTGTCCCGCAAGATCGAAACGACCAATATGGGCATCAATAGCGCTGACCTTAGGGAATAAACTCCTATGGGAAGCTTCATCAACTAAAATCCCCGTTTTCGGTAATGTTTCTTTATTAACGAAAGCGTCTATCACAGGCTGCCAATCCGCTAATGTTGCCTTACCGAGATCCGCTTGAATATGACCTTGGTCGGTATTTCTGGCTTCGTCTTCATCAAACAATCGACCTAATAATAAGTCAAAATAACTCAGATTTGCGCCCTTACTCGCCTCAAACCCGCCTATAAACTCAGTATGACTGGCGACTTTTATATTGAGCGAGGTATTATCTTGATTACCCACAAACTCGGCAACCAAAGGCCGAGGCTCGTCAGTTGGCTTAGCAAAGTATCCTGGGAGTAATAGTTGCGTACCGATCAGATCTGAGGTGACGTTAGCCTGTATATCATAACCTTGCTCAGTAAATAGCATAGTCAAGCCGCCATCAAAATTGACCTTTCCTTGATAAAAATCACTCAAAGGAGAATGTAACTCTGCAGGTAACCTACTGAGATCCCAGCGGCTTTTAAGCTTAAGATTAAGGCCAAAATCCTTGCCTTTAGGCTCGGTATTAAAAGTTAAACTCAGCGGTTGTTCAAACAAGCGGGCATTAATCCCTTTTCCCGTAACAATTTGGTTAGCAAAATCGACGGTGCCAGTCACGTCCTTTAATTGTAACCCTGGCTGCGCAATATATACCGGCGTATTGTTGAAATTGATTTGACCGCGAATATCTTCGTTATCCCCCTCATAGAGTGGAATGCTCAGATCTAAACTACCAGTCACAGCGCCTTGTACTTGCACAACCTCTAAGGTTTTTCCTATAGAACTCGCTAAAGGCGAAGCCTGTAACACTTTGGTTGCATCTTTACCTTGGACGGCAAGGTCAGCTTCAATCCTCAGCAGCGTTTGCTCACCAATGGCAGGAATATAAACATGCGCGCCGCTAGCATCTACCTCCATCAGCTTGCCGTGGTTTACCCATAAATCCATACGGGCATTTTCAAATAAGGCATTAAGAGATAAATCGGTGATAGCGGGCCAATCGGGTTGAAACTGGAATTTAGCATCCGTTAAAGTAAATGCCGCTTGAAACACGCCGCTGTTGTCATCGAAGGGGAAACCGTTTAACGGACCATTCCAAACCACTTGCGCATCTTGGGTTTGGCCTGCTTTAAGTCCAGTATCCAAATATTCGGCTAGCGACTCGCCCATTGCCTTATTGGGGAAATATTTGTCGGCATTCGCGACATCGTTGATATGAACATTCGCGGTCAGTGCCATATGGATTGCGTGACTGAAATCTAACATGAGTGCAGAATCAACACTAACGTCATCATTATTGAGCTGCAATTGTGGCACGCTTAAGGTTAGGGTCTCGCTATCGAATCGCCCCGTCATCGGCGCGCCCTTGAACACTAACGGCGCGGAAAACTCATCACCAAAATCAACTTGATAGATCTGTTCTGGCAGTGACAGCACGAGACTTTTATCTTGCCAGCGTAAGTTAATATCAAAGGGGTTTGTGCTAGGAATACCGCCGACTTTTTGCCAATTTAACTGCGTTATATTTGTGCTGGCAAGTAAAGGCTGGTCAGCTTGTTGGTATAACCGAATGGGCCCAATACTGGCCTTGGGGGATAACGCCGTCCATTGATGCAGCATCTCTTTGTCAGCACCGGGGAATAGCGGCAACAAGGGTAATAGATTTTGAATATTGAATTGATTTACATAAGCAAAAAATTGATCCTTCTCGCTTTTAGCAGCCAAGGTTAACGTCGGCCAATGCTCACCATTGGTGATAAAATCA
This sequence comes from Shewanella sp. MF08487, assembly GCF_050848685.1. Lineage (NCBI taxonomy): Bacteria > Pseudomonadati > Pseudomonadota > Gammaproteobacteria > Alteromonadales > Shewanellaceae > Shewanella > Shewanella sp. MF08487. The sequence goes on along the minus strand of NZ_JBOZPB010000016.1, from coordinate 54,588 downwards.
AGCCCCGTACTTTGTACTTCCCAGCCCGTTGCTGTGGGTTGCCAAACGATATCGCCCGCCTGAATTTCAAATTTTTGCGCCGATTGCTGTAATGTCCATTGCAGCCAACTGGGCTCAAAATGCACCATTGCTGAGCTGATACTGCGATTAGCAAACGTCAACCAAGCCTTAAGATTCACCACGCCTTCTAAGGGTAACTTTTGGCTTGAATCATAAGAGTTGCTCTGGCGCGAAGCCCACTCGCCCAAATCTAATGATGTAGCAGCCAAATACATTTGCCCACTTAAGCTATCGGGGTTTGCCCCATCTCCATGAATCTCTAACTGTAATGCCAGCGACTCATGCTCAGAGGCATTATTATCCAGATACAGTTCCCCAGCACCACGGTGACGCTCGCCATTATTGCGCCAGTTTAAATGGCGAATATTAATAGGACGGAATTCTTGGCGTAAACTGAGCAATTGCACGGTGGCGTCAGTAAGGGAGAACCTATCGAGTTGCTTGAGTAATAAGGCATAAAGCCAATCAATTTGGGGTGGAGTATCCGCTGCAATGGACTTGTTATCAGATAACTTATCTATATTTAACGCAACATGCACGCCATCAAAATTGACATCTTCAATACGTGGAGTCAGCGTGAGCAATGATTGCCAAAAATCGAGTTTTACTTGCACGCTTTTGATTATCACGGTTACCGGCAGGACATCCTGTGGCGGAATAACTAAGTGATTAATATTGATTGCGGGGCCAAAAGCCTGCCAGTGGGCAGATAACTCCCCCACTTGTACATCAATTTTATATTCGTTTTTTACGTAATTAACCAGTTGCTGACGCACTTCATCAACTTGGGGTAACAAACCGCGAATTAAACTGACTGCAAGCGCAAACACCACTAAAACCAGCGCCAAAAGTTGCCAGCAAAAACGGCTGATTTTTTGTGCAGTCAAAGGCGTAGCCACTACATCATCACCACATCATATTTGTACTGTGAGTACATGGGCTCATTCTGTAAGCGGATACGTTTACCTATGTATACCTCAAGTTCGGCGATCTGATGGTTTTCATCAGTATGCAAACTTTGGTAGACCGCAGGCGCGCAGTATAATAAAAACTCATCGGCATCATAGGTACGATTTAAACGAATAATCTCGCGAAACACCTCATAGGAGACAGTTTCAACGGTTTTCATACTGCCGGTGCCATGACACGCAGGACATTCTCCGCACACCACATGTTCTAAACTCTCACGGGTACGCTTACGTGTCATTTCGACTAAACCTAAGCCCGAAAAACCACTCACATTGGTTTTCACTCTATCCTTAGACAAAGCGCTAGTTAAGCTACTGAGTACCCGAGCCTTATGATCCGCGGTCATCATGTCGATAAAATCGATAATGATGATGCCACCGAGATTACGCAGACGTAACTGCCTAGCGATGGCTTGGGTTGCTTCAAGATTAGTATTGAAGATGGTTTCTTCAAGATTTCGGTGCCCAACAAAGGCGCCAGTATTGATATCGACCGTAGTCATCGCTTCCGTCTGATCGATAATCAGATAACCGCCAGACTTAAGTTCGACCTTACGACCAAGCGCGCGTTGAATTTCGTTTTCTACATCGTAGAGATCAAAAATAGGCGCAGGGCCTGAATAATGTTCAATCTTCTGTGCAATCTCAGGCATAAACTCTTGTGCAAAAGACTGTAACTCAGCAAAAGTACCGCGAGAATCAACTTGAATTTGGTCAAGCTCAGTGCCAACAAAATCACGCACAATCCGCACAGGCAATGCTAAATCTTGGTATAACAAAGACACCCCACTGCGCTTACGACGTTCGCTGACTTTAGACCAAACTCGTCGCAAGAATGCCGCATCTTGGGATAATTCATCTTCACCCACCCCTTCAGCGGCGGTGCGGATAATAAAACCACCGTCATCATCCACATAAGGCAAAGTGATTTGTTTAAGGCGATTACGCTCTTCTTCTAGCTCAATACGTTGCGAAACACCCACATGGCTAGAACCCGGCATAAACACTAAATAACGCGAAGGCAGAGTGATATCGGTAGTCAGTCGGGCGCCCTTAGTACCGAGTGGATCTTTAACCACTTGCACCATAATATCTTGCCCTTGACGGACTAATTCGGCGATGTCACGGACAACGAAATGACCTTTCTCAACATCAGCGACGCACTCAGTATGCGGCACTATGTCAGAAGCATGTAAAAAAGCCGCTTTATCTAAGCCGATATCAACAAAAGCCGCTTGCATGCCGGGTAACACACGGCTGATTTTACCTTTATAAATATTGCCTACCAAACCCCGCTTCATTCGGCGTTCAATATGCACTTCTTGCAGCACACCATGCTCAACTAAGGCGACACGCGCCTCTGAAGGAGTTACATTGATCAGTAATTCTGAACCCATCTTGCGCTGTATTTTATTTGGATTTAAGCGACCGGTATTCACGACTCACCCCATTCGGGAAACTAGATTAATTAATCGAAGTTACATATTTTCTAAGCATGAAAACCGAATGAAGCATCGACGATAAAGAATCACTTCATCGGAGACCCGATTAAGAGCCTATCACTCCTGTAAACTCATTCTAACCTCAAGCTAAAAGCATAATACCAATAACACTAGGTTAGATGAGTCCAACTTCGGCTAACAATTCGCGGGTTTCGACTAAAGGTAAACCCACCACACCTGAATAGCTGCCGTTAATCGCCGCAACAAAGCAGCCACCCAGACCTTGTATACCGTAACTACCCGCTTTATCCATCGGCTCTGTTGAGGCAACATAAGCTTCAATATCTGCTTTAGATAAAGTGCAAAAACGCACTTGTGTCTGCACTAATCGTACTAAGGTTTTTGCCGTTAAGGATGGTTCATCCTTATAATAAACCAGTGCCACAGCCGTCATCACGGTATGAATCTGGCCAGATAACTCACTGAGCATTCGCTTAGCATCGGCAGCATCGGCAGGTTTTCCTAATATTTGGTTTTCAAACACCACGATAGTATCAGAACCTAATACCACAGGCTGCGAAATATCCGCGCATAATGCCAGTCCTGCATAGGCTTTTTCGGCCGCTAAACGTTGCACATAATCTGTTGGCGTTTCACGTAATCGGGGCGTTTCATCAATATCGGGAGCCACTTGCGTAAAACTAAAATCGAGGCGACCAAATCCAATTTGTGCCAATAACTCTTTGCGGCGCGGTGAAGTCGAAGCTAGCACTAAATTCACAATTAGCGAACCTTATAATGACGTCGAACGCGACGTAAAATCCAAAATATCCACGGCCAGATGATTAATCCTGAAATGGCGGGCAAAAATAAATCAGTATGGAATACCGCTTCTTGCATCACAAATTCCACCCAGTAAATCACTAAATGGTAAATACAAAGCAGTAGCATGATCACCAGCGACTGCTGCCATTTAGGAAAATTACGTAAACGCTGGCAATGTAAAATAGCGATATAAATCACCAACGACATGGCCAAAGAACGCACTCCTAAGGTAGCGCCCAATAGAATATCTAAAATAAGCCCTAAAACCCATGCGGTTAAAATATTGTATCTATGGGGTAATGCAATAGACCAATACATAATAATCATTAATAACCAGTCTGGCCGCCACGCATCAACCGCACTTGGTAAGGGCATAATCTGGCTGATAATCCCAATGAATAATGTCACCCAAACGATGAGGCGCCCATTGGCGGCTTGGAAACTCATTGATTTACCTCAGTGGCTGGACGAACGGTTTCCGCTGGCGGATTAACAGCAGCTGGCGTAGATGTCACCGGCTTAGCCGCATTGATATCGGGCCTGGTTAGCTTAACTTGAGGAGTAACTGTCTTAACTGTAGGAATGGTCGTATCGGTATTATCCCCATCGGTGGCAGTAGGATGGTCAGCCGCTGGCGCAACCAATTGATTAGGTAAAGTCACACCAGAATCATTAGCGGGCCAAATGAGCAATAAATAGCGAATACGATCTAAAGCCGCTAACGGTTGGGCAGTAACGCGAGCATAGCTTTGGCCATCTTCAGTCAACACTTCCATCACGCGTGCAACAGGGTAGCCTTCAGGGAAACGATTACCTAAACCCGATGTCACCAGTAAATCACCAACACGAATATCGGTACTTTTAGGTACATGGCGCAGTTCTATCTCGTCCAATTCCCCCGTACCATTGGCGACAAGGCGCACATCATTACGGGTGATACGAACAGGTAAGCCATGCGATACATCAGAGAGCAATAGCACCCGACTGGTCATCTCACTGACTTGTACCACTTGGCCTACAACCCCTTGCGCATCAACGACAGGTTGGCCGACAAAGACTCCACTGCGAGAACCGTGATTAAGTACTACATATTGATGAAAAGGATCGCTTGCGACCTCTAACACTTCAGCTACCATTTTGCGCGAGTCAAGATAAGCTGGCGAACCTAACAGTGCCCGCAAGCGCTCATTTTCTTGGCGCAGGTGCTCAAAACGTTGTAAGCGTTCACTCATCAACAACTGTTGTCTCAGCAGTTCTTTATTTTGCAGCGCCAACATATTACGGGTAGCAAAACTTTCAGAGGACCAATCAAGCGCAGCCCCTGGCACACTGGCTAAATACTGTAATGGGCTAAAAACAGAGGCAAGAGATTGCCGAGCAGGATCGAGACGATGATTAGCAACGAGCAAAGCCACCGACAAAATAATTGCCAGTGTCAGACGAAATTGGTTTGAAATACCACGAACAAAAATTGGCTTCATAGGAGAGCTAAGGCGGTGATTAGCCGCCCTATACCGAAGTTAAATTAGGTTTCTTCGGAGAACAGATCGCCGCCATGCATATCAATCATTTCGAGGGCTTTACCACCACCGCGTGCTACGCAGGTTAATGGGTCGTCCGCCACCATGACTGGAATTCCGGTTTCTTGCATTAATAAACGGTCTAAATCACGCAGTAATGCGCCGCCGCCTGTTAATACCATACCGCGCTCAGAAATATCAGAAGCAAGTTCTGGTGGGGATTGCTCTAAAGCCACCATAACTGCACTAACGATGCCAGATAATGGCTCTTGCAGCGCTTCTAAAATTTCGTTGCTATTAAGCGTAAAACTACGAGGTACACCTTCAGCCAAATTACGACCACGGACTTCGATTTCAAGTACTTCATCGCCAGGATAAGCGGTACCGATAGTATGCTTGATACGTTCAGCTGTAGCTTCACCAATCAAACTGCCGTAGTTACGACGGACATAATTGATAATGGCATCATCAAACTTATCACCACCAATACGCACTGAAGATGAGTACACTACGCCATTGAGAGAAATAATCGCGACTTCAGTAGTACCACCACCGATATCTACGACCATAGAACCCGTCGCTTCAGATACAGGTAAACCCGCACCAATCGCAGCAGCCATAGGCTCTTCAATCAAATATACTTCACGTGCACCGGCGCCCATGGCCGATTCACGGATCGCACGACGTTCAACCTGCGTTGCGCCAACTGGCACACACACTAGAACCCGTGGACTTGGACGAAAAAAGCTATTGTTATGCACTTGCTTAATAAAGTGCTGTAGCATTTTTTCTGTCACATAAAAGTCAGCAATAACGCCGTCTTTCATTGGACGGATAGCTTGGATGTTGCCAGGTGTTCGCCCTAGCATCTGTTTAGCTTCTGTGCCGACTGCGGCAACAGATTTCTGACCGGAGCCACCACGCTCACCACGTATAGCAACAACAGAAGGCTCATCCAGGACTATGCCTTCACCACGAACATAAATTAATGTGTTAGCTGTACCCAAATCGATCGATAGATCATTAGAAAAAATGCCACGCAGCTTCTTAAACATGTAACTAGCCTGTATTCTGTGGAGCCAGAAGAAAAGAAAAATCAGCTAACTTTATCAATGCCACCCTGATTCCACAAGACCGAGGAGGTTAACAATCGCTAATGAAGTGATTTTTTTTCAAATCGCCACGTAAAAAACAGTATTTAAGCGGAAAATACTGTTTATTGTCGAAAATGTCAGCAACAAAAAACGAGCAAACACACAATTCAGCAACAAATATCAAACTAACGCATTGCATTTAGAATCTGTTACAAGCGTTTTCGTCGACTTCCAATAAGTGAAATGGCTGCCCATTTCAATGGAAAGCCTGAGTTCAATTTAATGAGAGAAATTACTCAGATTAGTTTGCCTCACGCCAATAGATTATTTTGTCATGCCCTCGATAGCGACCAAAATACGCACTTGCCCGCGGTTCAGTGACCTCTGTTGGCGATACGCCATTCCAATTCCAGTACCATTCTAGCCATGTTGGCACATCCAAGGGCGCCGTCACTTGACCACGGTATGGCAACCCACTTGTTGTAACGGCTTGCCAGAGCAACTCAAATTGGCCAGCTTGGAATGTTGCAGTCCCGCCAGAACGCACAACACTTTGTCCCGCCACTAAGTCGGGATCAAAATTGTAACCAAGAGCGGAATTATCAACCGGCGAACCCAAAGCATACACTGCCGTTGTGCAGTTATCGGCAGTATTTAAGGCCCAGCTGCTGCCATTCCAATATTCGGCTCGAGTCGGCATACGCAGTATTTCAGTCTCAGGGCCATAGGTGTTATCCATCACCACACGGCCATGACGAAGTTTTTGAGTGCTGATTTTCTTAGCATTACAGTTAGTGCAAGTACCTGTTGATGCCGCATCCATGTCGGGTGAAGCAACATAGGAATAGATGCTATTGGGATGAGGATCGTTATCCAGCACTTGTACACCAATATCGAGCAGCTCGAAGGGGCCATCCTGATACAAATTGGTCAATACATTAGGTGTCACTCGGCTGAAGTTCGCTCGGTAACTGTTACCTAAGCTTGCAACCCCTTTGGCCCAACTTGTTGATATTATTGGTAAGGCACTTAAACGGTTTTGTAAATCGATACCATTATTGATGTTCTCGCCCACAAGCATGGCTGTGGCAAAAGAGAACGGTGCAAAGTAGTTTTGCGTTATATCGCCGGCGATATTAAGCGCGCTTAATGTCATCGACATTGGGAATGATTGATCCATATAGCTAAAGCTATTGCAGGCTGGATACACGAATGCCTCGCTCACCAAAAATCTATCAGGGACAAAACGACCAATATTGGCTGAGTAGCCAAGCGGAATATTCAAACTACTCGCAGTACCTAGGTAGTTACTGCTTGCCTTGGCAGTAAGTTGGAACACGCCAACCTCACTAATAGTCTGATTACTAATAGTATTCAGATTAGTGCTATTCGCCATATGACTATAGGATGCAACACCTAATGCGCCATCAAGTCCACCGTTGGCAATGCTTGGCGCAACGACTTTACTGGCAAGTTTTATCTGCGCATCACTAAAGTTAGGCGTGGATAAGTTGCCCGAACAAAAGTCTGAGTCGCCATCGTTTTCCCACGCCATCGCTTGCACTGTCATACCAAAGGACTGGCCAGCCTTACGATAAACATTACACGCCATACTCGCGCTTGCGCAACTAGCATTAGCATCTACGGGTTTGACACATAATCCTGCCGGAACACTGACAAATAGATCTGCGCCCGTCATCACTAAACCTTGCTCATCCCCTGCCCCCGTATACTTAGCATCTAGCTGTAACTTGCCGGCATCGGGATAATTAACCGAAATAGTTGCTTCGCCTTTAGCATTAAAGACGAGGCTTAAAGGCGTAGGAGCGGAAACCACACTGCTAATAGGGGTGCTATTGATGGTAACTGCTTTGGGTAAGATGGGTGCGCTCGGTTCTACGTAACCACTCCAAAAACTGAGACTCTTCGTCTTATCTTGGAAGCTCGGAATACATTGCTGAGTTACATCTGATTTTTTCACCGCTTTAACTAATACATCTACGGGCTTATTTGCTAGCTTATCAGGGACATCAAAAATAAAACCACTGTCAGCAAAGGCCAGCGAACAATTACTTTCACTTAATGAACCTGATCCAATCCGACAGAGAGTTTTACTCAATGGCTTAGTCGTCGGGTTTGAACCTTTTACGCCTAAATTGACCACTCCAGGCGTATTCCGCCGTAGTTGTAATTGCGTTGTTCCACCACTAAAACTCACTTGATTACCGCCAACCCACACACCATCACTTATCGAATCAGGTAATAGCGTAGCACTAAGAGGCTCAGTAAAAAGTTGGCTACAGCTCGCATTAGCGCAGGCTCGAATCGTTACCGTCTGGGTGTTACAAGTGAGCCCTTGACCCGTATGGTCAAACTCAAAATGATCGATTTGAGCGCCTATGGGATTAGATTTTAAAGCACAAATTTGCACATTATCAATTTCGTGATTGTTATTTGACCCACCTGTAGAGCCAGTCAAAGACAATAAGAAATTATTCGGTATGGCCGCCTGACCAGTTTGTGCTGCTGCGTTAAATGCAGAAACCAAAGTCACAAAACCAGATCCTGTATTACGCTCAACCTTAACCACTGACTGACTAGATAACTGCGAATCAATAGTGATTTTATATCTGTGTGCTGGCGACACATTGTTACTATCCACCGCGGGCGATAAACAGTTCCCCCCCGTATTAGTCGTGCCGTTATTACAAGTGCCGCGTAAATAGCGATACCCACTCGTTCCCACACCCGAACCGCGAACCGCAACAGACTGTCGTCGCTGGCCCACATTAGTGCTACCACCTTCACCGGAGAAATTGCCGAACTCATCAATTCCCACACCAAGCCAACCGCCCGCAAAACCACTAATACCAGGTTTATAACCGTAACCTAAAGGACCACCAAAGGCTCCGGGCTGAGGTGTGATTGCGGCATCAGATAACACCACACTAATGCCGTCGGCGCCGTTACCACCGTAGGCATAGTGGTCAAACTGAATTTCAACTAAATTATTAGCAGCGGGAAAGAGTCGTTGATAGGTAGATGCTGTCGATTGGTTAGATTTAGCTTCAGTTAATCGCAAACGACTACTTACAATTGATGGAGTGAAAGTGCCGCTACTGCGGGAAACGACCCAATCGTTACTTAAAGGGCTTTGGGAAAAGGTATCATCAAAGCATTGCAACACAGGCGCGGCTTTTTCAAAAGCAACAAAACCATAATTTTCAGATGGATGAGAGCGCTCAATAGTTTGGTAGGTATCTTCATCATTTACCATACTGACCTGAGTCGCACTCAGATTACAGCGTCTTAACCAGCCACCATCGCTATCATTACGAGAATTTTTACCTGCAACCAAAGTTGGAGAATTCACAAATTCCGTTAAATTAGTGTAATAAGCACATTGTTCAGCTAAGGTTTTGCTGCTACTTCCTGAATGGGTCATTGCAGTACCAAATTGATAACGAACATCCTCACCATTTAAATTAATGGCGCCTTTAGCAACGGGTAGCGCTAGATAAGCAACAGATTCATTCGCTAAATTTTTTATATTTGCAGGCTGGCACAGTGGACTATTTGAATTTTTGTACACCTGAGAAACATCCATATTAATCTTTAACCCATTAGACGTCGGTTCCGCCACGCTCGTCAGCCAACAATTATTATTATTGGTCTGTATCTGATTAAGTACCACGGCATAACGATTATCTAAGCTAACATTGGTCCAGCTATTATTATTCATACCAAATGCGTTACTAATATTGATATTTCCAGCTCGTAGAGGGGTGCCATCTGGCAAAGTATAATCGCCTGGCGTAACGGCTATCCAATGTACCTCTTGCATATTTGATGCAGGAGCACTCGCTCCAGAAGGCTGCGCCTGGCGCCAAGTAAAGCCTGTTGATGATATTGATGTGATGAAAGTAGAAGATGGAACATCATTATTAGTATTTGTAGTAGATATTGTCGGCATTAAAAAAACTAAAGGCTTTACGCCCGTTGGGAAAGCGCGTTCAAAGGTGACGGAAGCGGTAGTCGCCTTACCGTAATTAAGCTGAAGGCTTACCCCGTTAACTATTTCTGTATCCTCATTAATCGTTAGTTTACGTGATGTAATACGCCCGACTATGGTATTTCGTCCATTAATAATGACGTCTGCATCACTATATATATAACCATTAATTACAATATTTGAAGTATTTAAAGCGACATTACTGTAGCCCAAAAATAATAACTCGCCGACACGATTAGGATTAAACTTTAGTGCACCAGACATGTTGATTGAATTTTTAACGAAAAAACGTACATTACCAGCCGTATTGATAACAGGTGTACCGCCTGTAATAGTGAAATTTTCAACCCAGTAATCTCCAGCAGGCAAATTAAGCACTGTAGATTTGTCTAAAATTAAATTCTTTATTTTATAAGTTTGGTGCGTGGATGAAAATGTTAGGTTACAGCTATTATTATCTAAAATTACCGAGCCAAACTCAGTCGTATTATCTGCACCAAGTGTTGCGTTAGGTTGGCACTCTCCATAGCTAATGCCTGTAGTACCTCTACTTGTTTGGAATAAATTTGTGGCTGCCGTTAAATCTAATCCAGCAATATCTTGACCAGTAATATCACAATAACGAGTACCACCAGCACCATCATCACAGACATTATTACTCATACTATTACTGCTTTTATTACTGGAACAGTAAGCAAGATTTTGCCCATTTGTTCCATCAATAAAGCCTTGATAAATAGTTAAATTAGATGCGGGGTTTGCGCAGCCATTAGCTGTGCCATGATGTCCTTGAACCACAGCGGGGAAATATTTTCCATAGTCTACATTCTCAAAGGCCTGAATCGAGGTGCTAAATAGCAGAATACAAAATACTGTTATAAATCTAACCACGGGCTTCTACCTCAACTTGTCGGCTAACACGGGTCTCGCCGCTTTCACATATTGCTTTACTGTTAATCCTATATTGAGTGACTGCGCCTACCGCATAAGCTGTACAAGTCAACGTCACACTACAGGCATGGAAACCGGTTACATTAGGGGGGGTCCAAGGGCTGGTTGCTAGGCAAATGCCAACGGAACCATTCAATGGAAATAACTGAGCTAATGCCGCATCGGCGCCACTATTGGCGGCGGCAAAGGCTCGAGTGCCCCACACCTCTTGGGTGAGTGCGGTATCGCTGTCCTGCACAATATTAATGAGGGCAGAAGCTAATAAAAACATCACTGTAATTACAAACACACCGATGATAAGCGCACTACCTCGTTGCTGCACTGGTAATGACGCTCTTGATAGCGATGATCTGGATGATGAGCGTTTATATGCCGTTTTACGACCAGAGTTAAGGAACATTAATCACCTGCACTTGATGTCTGTATTGAAACGTCTCACCATTAACATTAAATCTAGGTTGTAAGTGCACCATGGCATTATTAACCAAGGTTGATGGCGTCAATGTCAGAGGCAGATCGGTATTATTCGTTAAACTGTTTGCCACACTTTGCGCCATCAACACACCGCTCCCCATCATATTAGGCTTAGGCTGAATAGTGCTGAAGTTATAGCTGGTATAACGCTGTAATTGTAATTCATTACTCGCGGCGACTTTTTCAAAACAGTAACTTACTGGATTAGTGCCAAAATAAATTCGCTGCCGCGGTGAGCCTTCGGCAAAACGCAAGGCCGAAGTAAATGTTAACGTAACTTGATTACCCGCTGTCGCGATAGCTTTAATCTGAGCACGCTTCTGCCTTGTACTGCTGGAGGTATTTGCATAGACATCAGTATCAAGTAACGGATAGATCCAAACGAATTGATTGACGCTAATCGCACTCGGGACATTGTCTAGCATAACAGTGCCAGAGCTCGCTATAGCAGCAGGACTTATAGGCATAGACAAGTAAGTCGTACTGGCTTTAATAGGTACAAATTCAATACATTGGAAGGTTAACGAATCGGTATTAACTCGCAAACTATTGGGCAAAGCACTGCGTAATTCACGGGTCATACGCTCCACGGCAAAACGGCTCTGACTGAGCACTTGGTCAACAGAACTCGATTCAACAAAAATTCGGGTACCAAAAAGTATAAAACTACTCACGCCAACCACAAGAATACCCAGAATTAAGATTACCGTAACCATCTCAACCAAGGTAAAGCCCCGTGCGGAGTTTTTGTTAACAACAGAGACATGTGAGGCCATCAGTAATTACTCCTCACCATATTGTAAGTAATCACTTCGCTGTCGGGCGTTGTCACATTAATAGTGACTAGCTTAGTATTCGCCACACTGCCGTAAACCACAGTGACACTTAAACGATAGTTGGGATAAGCATCAACATAGGTTTGAGTCGAATTCAGCATAGTTACAGTTTCATTTAAGCCATTGTAATCATCAACATCGTTAAAATTATTTCGACTCTCTAAGACTCCAGAAATTTTATCTCTACCTAACTCAGTCGCCAAGGTACAAGTTTTACCCGTAGGACTACCACAAGCCGGCGTCCCACCATTAGCATTAGTGTTTTGGTCATAGCGTTTACCCCATATTTCATTCATCAGTGAATGGGCAAGTTCAGCACTGCGTACTCTCTGTAATGTTTTTGCGGCGCGATCAGCCTGTGGGAATAACATGCTGGTAAGCATCACTATCGCAATGCCAATTACTAACATGCCTACCACCAATTCAATTAAGGTGAAGCCCTTACTCGATGATTCTTTGCGAAGAAATAAGCGAGAATTAGTTGGCATAAATATATCCCTCGGAGGACACATTAATCAGCACAGTGTCATTAGCGGTCACGCGAATACAGCTACCATTACACACGGGAAAGAGTCGGCCCCGACTGTCGAAATCAAGGGTGAAGTTAGTGCTATTCGTGCTCACCAGCACTAATTGAGCTCCACCTTGAAAAGCTTGGCTATAAAGCGGATTGGGTGACAATGCTGTACCCGTACAAACCGCTCCCGCGCGTGAAGGGAATTGACTCACTTGATAACCAGTATTAGAAACAGCTACGCGAAAACATCTGTCGGTATTATTGAGCGCCTTTTGCTGCACTTGACGCAGCTCACCTATAAACTCATTACGTAAACTATAGGCACTGTAGGATGACTGAGTAAACAGGCGCGGCAACACCACTACAGCAAGAATTGAAATCAAGATGATGGTGGTCACTAACTCTACTAAGGTAAATCCAGCCTGTTTTGACATAGGAAATTTAAGCATTGCTCACTTTAATTACTGATTTCAAGTACTAGTTTCAGTTTCTGCCAACCTTATGATTAACGCAAATAAATGTCGGTAATTTCTTTGTAGACTCATTTATTGCTAATCATATATGCAGCGTATTTCACCTAAAAAAAAGGCCTGCTAGGCAGGCCATTCTCTTAGCTATCAACTAGCATTTAGACGCATCCGGTGTAGCAGTGAACGTTGGTGTAGTAGTAGCTGTCGCAGGTGAGTATTCAATAAAGCACTCCGCTGGAGCACCACTTTGCCAAAACTTAACAACACTGGCGTCAGAGAAAAGCACCCAATCAGAACCATTAGTTGATGCGGCGCTACCAGTCGTAATATCCGTGCCTAGAGACTCAACGCTGATATCCAATGCTCTTGGGAAATTAGTCGCAGTTGCGTCCATATAACCAAAAATAGTGGACACGTCATCTGCAATTTCAGTAGTTCCAGTACCAGGAGTACCAGCAATATCGACTAAAGTGGCAGTTGATGCTTTTTCTAAACCAGCTAATGCCGCTTTAGAATAAACTAAAGTATTTGCACCTTGGATTGAAGCTTTCAGGCCACTCAGTGCAGATACACGAGCATCCGATTGCAAGTTAATAAACTTAGGTGCCGCTGTGACAGCAAGAATACCTAAGATAATGATCACTACGACTAATTCAATTAAGGTAAAGCCTTGTTGTCTTTTCATATCAAACTACCTTTCTTTATAAGTGAGTACTCGTGCGAGTACTAATTAAGTTAAACCACTTTTAAGCTAATTCGCTTAAAACTAAAATCATTTCAAACATAAAAAAAATAAAACTATAAATTATAATCTAAGGTGTAAATGGCGTTTGGGTAAAGCTTAGCACTTTACCTGTACCAGGGTTATACACGACCCCTTTAGCACCTGTTGTTGATAAATCTGGCGTTGGTGTGGGTACACCATTAGTTTGGTTTAACACCAGTGAAGCCACTTGGTGATAAACGCATAAATCTAAACCAGCGACAGCAGTACCTGTGATCGAGTTCGCACTGCCACCCGCACCATCAATCATACGTACTGTGTAACGTTGGTTACGAGCATCATCAGTGTAAAGCACATTACGAGGTGCGCTCTGCAATACAGTATTAAACACTTCTTGGCAGCTAGCATCTGTCATCGCCGTGGCATCCGTCACTGATATGCCCGTTGGATAACCAAAGCGAGGGTCGAGAGCCACTGGTGTGCCGTCAAGAATAACGCTGCTATTTTGGCGTCCGTCAACTTCCCACTGAGAGCGAACAAAACTCACTGCAGTTGATAAGCCTCCGGCGACACCGTCAACACTGGCATCTTCAGCACTATCGGTAACATTTAAAAACCGAGGGATCGCAGTTGCTGCCAATAAACCCAAAATCACAATGACAATGACAAGCTCAATTAATGAGAACCCTGCTTGTTTCGTTTTCACAGTTTTCATATATGCCCCTATGCTTAATCATTTTATTCTAACAGTTAAATCAATTTTAAAAAGCTATTGAGATAACAATATTTTACGGTGCAGCCAAAAATGTAACGCTGCCAGAATCCAGTTGATAACCTAAACTATCGCCATTGGACGACAAATAGCTACAGCTATTATCTTGAGCCGAATAATCAGCGACCAAGTCCGTATTATCAAGTTCTGCCCCCATTAACTGCCACCATAAATCCTGACAACCTTGGGCAGTGAATGACTTAGGTTGTGGCCAACCGAGATCATTCACACTGACGACACTGATTTCTGGTTTTATCGATATATTGTCCAATACTTCCCAATTCAACTGCATCTGTTGTGGTTTACCTAGGGATAGCCACTGCGATCGCACCATGACCAACACATTCAATAAACGAGTATGTTCGACTTCTAATCCACGCGCCGCAATTTGCGGTAACGTCAAAAAATACTTAGCACCGACAACAGCCATAATAACTAATACTAGCCCTACAGAGATCATACGCCCATAGATATGTAATAGATCATTATCGGCCTTTTGTTGGCTCTGCATTAGGGCTACTTCCCACCTTTAACGACATTGAGCATATCCCACATCGGCAGATATATACCTAGTGCTAATATTAAGACAATTACTGCGACAAAACCGATCAAAATAGGTTCCAATTTAGCGGTGAGATTCTTTAAATCATAATCAACTTCACCCTCATAAAAATCAGCAGCGTCATTAAGTAATTGATCAATTTGCCCCGTTTCTTCCCCTACTGCGACCATTTGCAGCACTAGAGGTGTAAACAGCTTGCTCTGATTCGACACCCTTAGCATAGAATCACCAGACTCAATTCCACGGCGCATACCGACTATTTTGTCATGCATATAGGCATTATCTACGGCATCAGCCACTAAGCTTAACGCCTGTGTCATCGGCACTCCAGCGCTGAGCATCATAGAAAAACTACGACAATAACGCGCTAACGTTGACCGCTCAATAATCGACCCCACAGCAGGAATGTGTAATTTCCATTTATCCCACTGTTTCTCGCCTTTTTCTGTATGGTGCCAATAGCGAATACCGATAATCGAACCAATAAGCGCCACCAGCATTAGCCCCCAATAATTCACAAATAGATTCGATGTACCAATCAGCACTTTTGTCGCCCAAGGTAAGTCAGCACCAAAACGTGAGAACATCTCGGCAAATTTAGGGATCACCATAATATTCAGGATCACCATCGCAATAGCGATAGCAATTAATACAAACATGGGGTAACGCATGGCCGCTTTAATGCGTCTCCGCGTTTCTTGCTCGCGCTCGATATAGCCCGAAAGCTGAATAAACGCATCTTCTAACTTACCGGTGTTCTCACCCACATGCACCATAGAAACAAACAAAGAATCAAACACATCAGGATGTTGATTCATCGATGATGATAATGGCCGCCCGGCTGTCAGCTGCTCAGAGATATTATTTAACGCATCTTTCATCCGCTGAGAATGTGCCGTTTCAGATAAGCCCGCAATCGCCCGTAAAATAGGGATGCCAGAGCGCGTCAGCGAGTACATTTGCCGAGTAAAAATCTGTAATTCTTCTAGCGCGACTTTACTGCCAAACAGCTGAGCCAATGAGAAGGGTTTAGTCACTTTGGCCACGTTGACCTCAAGGGGAATAATACCCCGCGACAGCAGGATATCAGCGGCAGCACTTTCCGATGCTGCATCTAATTGCCCCGTCACGGGTTGACCTTGACCACTGCGTCCACGGTATTGATAAATTGGCATAATTACGCCTCAATGCCTTGTTGACTGATAATATCCTTAGATAAGGGGATGTGTGATTCGCTCACGTCCTCGACCAACTTCGCCACCTCTTCAATCGTCGTCATGCCTTCACTCAAATATTGTAAAGCTGACTCGGCAAGCGGAGTAAAGTTAGGGCTATTTAACGCGGCTCTGGCGAAATCCTGTGGATTACTGGTACGCATGGCATCAACCATCTTATCGTCCAGCTCAAGAATTTCAAAAATACCAATACGGCCGCGATAGCCACTGCCGTTGCAACTCTGGCAACCGGTACCTATTTTAAAGTTTGCATGGGTAAAATCTTTACGACTCACACTAGTTAACCACGCCTTTTCCTGCGCGGTCGGTTGATAGTCGACCCCACAGTTATGGCACACCCGCCGCACTAAACGCTGGGCAATAATGACTCTTAAGGCACTGGCGACTAAGTAACTGGCAGCGCCCATATCCAGTAAACGTAGTGCACTGGTGACCGCATCGTTAGTGTGTAATGTCGATAACACAAAGTGACCGGTTAACGCGCCCCTAAGACCAATCTCAACGGTTTCTTGGTCACGCATCTCACCGACCATGATGATGTCGGGGTCTTGGCGTAACGTGGTACGTAAAACGTTCGCAAAATCTAAACCAATCTTATGGTTAACTTGTACTTGGTTTATTCGTGGTAATTGATATTCGATAGGATCTTCGACGGTAATAATCTTACGATCAGCGGTATTAAGCTCGCTCAGAATGCCATATAGAGTAGTGGTTTTACCGCTACCTGTCGGCCCAGTCACCAATAGCATGCCGTGAGGACGTTTAATTTGTTTACGAATACGCGCCAAAATAGCCGGTGGCATACCGGTTTCGTTCAAGGTTAATAAACCCGCCGATTGATCAAGTAAACGCATTACCACAGATTCGCCGTGGTAAATCGGCATGGTCGACATCCGCACATCAATATGATGTCCTTTGATCTCCATTTGAAAGCGACCGTCTTGTGGCAATCTTTTTTCTGAAATATCGAGTCCGGCCATTAACTTAAGTCGCAGCACTAATGCGGCGGCAATGTTAACTTCATTCAGAATCGTTTCGTGTAACTGACCATCGATACGCTGACGAATACGCAGGGCTTTATCACCGGGCTCAATATGAATATCCGAGGCGCGCATTTGCACCGCATCCTCAAAAATCGACTGTAGTAACTTAACGACTGTGGTTTCATTATCACTGTCGCCTGAGGTGAGGCTGGCTAAATCGAACATCTGATCGGCGGCGTATTCCTCTTCAAGCTTACCGGCGATCTGAGCAATTTGGTCTGTGCGGCGATATAAGTTATCAAAAGCTTGTAGCAGTTGCTGCTCGGGCGCCACGGCTAACTTTAAACGTTTGGGGGCAATAAGGGCTTCGAGGTGATCAAGCGCCTGCAAATCAGCCGGGTCGCTCATCGCCACGAGCACGCTGTCGCCTCTGTCTTCAACCGCTAAAGCGCGGAAACGTCGTGCTTGCACTTCAGGAATTAAGTGCACCACCTCTGCGGAAATAGGCAGTTTGCTGATATCAAGAAAGGGGACATTTAACTGCTGGGATAAAAACTGCAGTAATTGATGCTCAGTAATCGATTGTAGATCGATCAAAGTACGGCCTAACTTTTTGCCGGTGTTACGCTGTTCAGCCAACGCTTGTTGTAACTGCGTTTCAGTAATAATTGATTCTTGAACTAACAGATCGCCTAAACGCATTTTTAATCTGGGTTTCATTGGCTATCTCCTAGCTGAGTTAAACGTTGTTCAATAAAGGCACTCGCCTGCGCTGATAAGCCTCTATGGCCTAGTGCAGTGCGATAAGCTTGGCGTGCTTGGGTAAATTGTTGCTGAGAATCAAGTGAATAAGCCAATCCCATCCACCATTTAGCCTGTATTGGTTCTTGTTGTAATAACTGCCTATAAGCTTGTTCTGCTAAGGAAAACTGGCCTAATTTTTGTGCGATATCCGATTGTGCCATCCACTTTTGCCTCGCGAGCAGGTGCGTGTCGGGTATGTTAGCTAACGTCGCCAGTGCCAAACTAGGCTGAGCAGAAGCTTGCTGAACCCTTGCGAGAAGCAGCGCAAAGTCGACTTCTTGCGGATATAAGATAAGACCTTGTTGTAGCAGATCGCTGGCTTGAGCTAATTGATTCTGCCCATAATGCAGCGCAGCCAATTGTTTACGTGCTTCATGCATGCCAGGGTCTAGCGCGAGTGTTTGTTCATAATAATCAATAGCACGACTGAGTTGACCGTCCTTCTGCGCCTCGCTCGCTAACGCAAAACGCTTATTTGCCAATTGCTGTGGCGTTAATGTCACTTCTGTTATCGCCATTTTCCCCTGTGCTTTTGGAGCAGTATTAGCAGCAACGGCGGATATGCTATCTGGCTGATTATGATCATCCTTGGCAGGCATATCCTCAACGAACTCAAGGCTCATGTCTGATTCTGACTCTTGTTCAGACTCAGGCTCTAAATCAGTCTCAGGCACGGGTATGGCAAGCTGTTTAGCGGCTAAAACTGGCGTAGTGATTTGAGTATTGGAGCCAATTTCAGCACGGGCGGCTGTCGTTACCTTGACGGGTGTCGCCACAGTATCAAGGCTTGCCGAGGTGGGTTTCCAAACTACGCTGTCAACTGGCACAGGATCTGTGGGAGCCGAGATTAATGGATTATGTTCATTTGTGAGAGTCGGTGTTGCTTCAACTGATGTTGCCATAAAGGTTTGCCAGCCATAAACAACTCCACCGCCTAGCAACAGCGAAAAAACGCAGAACAATAACCTGTTAAAATAGGAGTTAGAACGAGCTAAATACTGTATCTGTGGTTGGATAACGTTACTAAGCTCATGACCTTGTTGGCGCTTATCGAGATCCTGCAGCATCTTGTTGATCACGCTCATACAACATCCTTAAAAAAATGCTGTAATCCAAGGCCAAATACTAAAGTCATTAGCGCTAAAAACGGTAACCACTTCCACGGCCATAATCGGCTGGTACTGGCATCTTCGGTATCTTGAATTGCTGCTTTAACATGGGAGCTTTGTACACAAGCAGCGCCCTCGCCAAAACTTAACAACAAGGCTTTGTGGGCAAGAATATTGATCAATCTGGGGATCCCTCGGGACGCATGGGCTATCTGACGTGTTTCCCGTGATGTAAATAAGGCTTCGCCAGCGCGTCCTGCTATGGCTAATCGGTGGCGAATATAAGCATCTGTTTCGTCTAGTGTTAATGGACGCAGATTATAACTAAAAGTAATGCGTTGCCTTAATTGCCTAAATTCTTGGCGTTTAAGCCGCTCATCAAGCTCTGGCTGTGCAAATAACACGACTTGTAATAATTTGCGCGTCTCGGTTTCAAGATTAGTGAATAAACGCAGCGCCTCTAAACTATCGTCCGGTAATGCCTGTGCTTCATCAAGCACTAATACAATAGCGTGCCCATGGGCACTTAAAGCTAAAAGCTGTTGTTGAATAAGCCCTGTGAGCTGTTGTTGATCAATATTACTGGCGTATTTAAGGCCCAGCTCACTCGCCACCGCCCAACGTAACTCCGTAGGGGTAAGGTAAGGATTCGGCAAATAAGCACAATGGAACTTACTCGGTAATTCATTGATGAGTTTACGACAAATCAATGTCTTACCCGTTCCTACTTCCCCAGTCACCTTAATAAAGCCTTCACCCGTTTGTAGGGCGGTTTGCAATACTTGCAAGGCTTCTACGTGCGGTGATAGTCCGAAAAAAAATCCGGTATTGGGTGTCAGTGAAAATGGCGCTTGGCTGAGGCCAAAATGCTTCTGATACATAGAAGCTTAATTTGTCTCCGGATACCAACGATCTAATAAGGTCTTAGAACGTTGTAACTCGGTTTTCCAGGTATCGACACCTACAACCGTAGGTTTAAGTAAAATGATTAACTCAGTTTTCTTCTTTTGTTTACTGCGGTTTTTAAACAACTCACCTAACAAAGGAATATCACCCAGCAAAGGCACTTGCGATACCACTTCAATATTTTCACTCTTCATCAGGCCGCCAATCACCACCACATCACCTGAAGCTGCACGAATAACGGTATCTGACTCACGAATTTCACTCTGAGCCAAAGGTAACTCTAAAGAGGCATCGCTCACTTTAATATTTTTAGTTTGTTCTTTTACATCAATAACTGACGGATGCACATGTAACAGTACGTTACCATCACGATCAATTTGCGGAGTGACATCTAAAGCAATACCAGAGAAAAATGGCGTAAGTTCTACCTGCGGCGTTGTCACGGGTGTTGTACTCGCCACTGTGGTCGATGAAACGTCAGTCACAAAATATTCATCAGTCCCCACTTTAATCACCGCTTTTTGGTTATTCGATGCCGTGACCCTTGGGCTAGACAGCACATCGACATCGCCTTGGGTATCTAAGAAATTGATCATCGTCGTAAAGTCTGAGCCTTTGATGCTAAGTGAGGTAACACCACCTATTGCAGAGGTAATTTTATCGCTTAGACCTGGGCCTGCTGAGGTGCCAAAATTCACATTAGTATTACCGACATGTCCCAGCACATTGTCCCACTGAATGCCTTGTTGATAGCCATCGGATAAGGTCACTTCGAGGATTTTAGCTTCAAGGATAACTTGGCGCTGTAAATGGCTTTCTGCTGTATTTAAGAAAGTACGCACTTGACGTAATTCACTCGGAAAAGCACGAATGGTGACTAAACCCGCCTGCGGCGTGACAACCACCTGACGACCGCCTCCGGTTTCACCAATAATAGAGGTCAGCGTTTCTTTTAACTCGCCCCAAAAATCTGTCTTAGTACGCGAACGAATAAAAGTGCCGTTAGAGCTGTCACTACTGCCATTGTTACTGGAGTTGTTACCGTTATTACTATTCGAATTATTGTTCGAATTACTATTATTTGAATTATCGCTGTTTGAGTTATTACTGTTTGAATTATTGTTATCCGACAGGCGCCCCGAACTCACCGAGGTGAGCGACAAACCGTCACGCTCCATATACAGATAGTTCAGTGGAAAAGTCTCTGTGCGCATTCCTGCTGGGAATACGCGTAAAATTCGGCCTTCACGACTTACTTCGTAGCCATAAATATCTTCAACCACTTGAATCGCTTCGGTTAAAGTTACGCCTTTCAAAGAGAGCGAAATCGTTCCTTGCACATCGGGATGCACGGCGACGCTCAGGGGCGTACCTTGGACTAAGCTTGGGAAAAAGACTTTTGCATCCACATCTAGGGCCGACACATCGAAACGGCGCTCAGCTTCCATGACTGGAGTTAAACCAGACAATAAGGCTCCAGCATTCAATTCTCGCTGCACCGCATCTGGCATAGTCGCAGGCGGTGGCGTTGTTGATACCGTCGCTGTCGCCATTGAAGCGGCTAATTCATTTTTACTCGCCTCGGGTTGTGGCCTATTTGTGGTCTGACACGCCACAAGACAAAGTGAGAGTAGAGGTGTGAAGTATTTAATCGCTGTCATCGGAGGTGTATTCCCTATCTCTCTGTTATTGCTTGAAACAATGTCAATTTCCGGCCATCGGATAGTGACACATAAGCTGGGGTGATCTTAACAATTCTCAGCCCCTGAATATTGTCACCTACAGACACTATTTTGTTATTAATTACAGCGTAAGCAGTGTTGCCGGAGCTGACTATGCTATTGAGGATTATCGCCTGATCTTGCATTTGACTCGTGGTATCTACCGCAGCAAAGCCTTTGCCCGGCAATGTGGGATCTCGCAGCGACTCAGCCAAAACAGCTGTGGAGCTTAAGCAAAGTAAAATGCTAATAATATAAGACTTATTTAGACACACTGATAAAGTCCTTATTAATACTTAAGGTATAAAGTTCAATCTCAATCGTCGCCAGTGGGTATTGTGCAACGTTATAATCAAGACGCTTCCAATACAACTTATCTGGCATAGCTTCAACTGCTTCAACAAAACGCAGTACGGAGAAATAATCGCCTTCTAAACTCAAGCGAATACCATGGCTATACAGGTTCAACTTTTTATCTTCACCTACCGCTAACAAGGGTATGGGCGCTATCGACATAAACTTAATTAATTTAATCCCTTGCACTTGTCCAAGTAAGTTACTTAGTAGCTCAGGCATATAATCTGCCGGTACCATAGCCACCATTTGCTCATCGAGTTGGCTATCTAAATCTTGGTTTTGCTGTTCGACTATAGCTAAGCGCTGCTGATAATCTAGGTTAGGATCTAGGGCTAGGCGCTGTTGATATAGATCAACTTGCTGAGCTGAAATACTATTTTCTTGCTCTAGGACTTTAAGCTGCTGCGAAATCGATGCATGGGTTTTCCAAATCGATTCGAGCGGCAAGTAACTCAGCATGCCCAGCACGGCCAACACAGCAGTTGCAATTAACACCCGCTCTCGGCGGCTTAACGCATTAAACTGCTGACCTAAATGGGTTAACTTTTGCTTCATTGCGTGGCCTCCTTGCTACTACTTTTCAAGGTAAAAGCCAAAGGTTTATCTTCACCACGATCCATACTCATCGACGAGAAAGCGTGTCCTTTGAGAGTACGTGTTGTCTTAAGCTTATCTACCCACAGCGGAATACTCTGTGGGTGGTCAGCAAAACCTTCGAACATAAAGTCCTGCTCGTTGATTACAATATGACTTAGCCACACACTGCCATCCGCTACGGCGGCAAGGTCTTTAAGTACTGGAGCAAAACCGCGGCTCGTTAAGGAAGCCCTTAAGCTTAATTCTCCCATGAGCAACTGCTTTAACTCTAACTGCTGGGTCACTAAATTGACTCGTTCAACCAGCGCAGGATCGGCTTTGCGTGCAGTGAGCTCCGCCTCTAATGTCTGCTTTTGAGTATCAAATTGCTGTTTTTGCTGCGTTGCAAATTGTAATTCTTGCCGTAAAGAGTTGACTTGCCAGTAGCTATAACTCACACAAACGGCCAAAAGGAGTAAAACACTTAGGGCATAAGCCCCTAAACGAGTAAAAGTCAGCCTTTGCTTTGGTGGCAATAATGAGGGAGTGTAAAGGTTAACGCGGTATTTAATCACTCTACACCTCTTGAAAACTCGGCAAATGCGAGCTGCGCCATTTGAGCGTTAACACTGCTTTTATTGATAACATTCACACTTTGATTAAAATTAGCTGAAAGTAATGTCGCCAATTTATCCACTGCGCCATCGACAAGCAGTTCGATAGAAGCCACAGGAGCTTGTCTTAATTGACTCTCAAAATAATCCATCGAACGCTGGATTTCTAAGCTGAGATTGTCTGCCATACCATAAGCAAGTTCCTCTGCTGGAGCCTTATCTAAATGAGTAAATCCTCGTACTCGGCGCTGCATATAAAGCTGGCCTTGCTTAACCACAGTTAATAACAATTCCTGACCGGGATTATGGCTCACCACTAACCGAGCTTGGTTATCATCACCAAAAAGGTTTGTCATCGCTAATTCTTCGATACCGATACCAGCAAGTTGTAGATTTTGTTCGTGCATAGCTTGAACCATACTGACAAGCTTGGTTTTATCCACCACCACTACATTAATTTTATTACTGGCTAAGGGGGACTCAAAATAATCCAAATGAATCTGTGGCACAGGCAAGCTAACCATATCTTTAACTGACCACAGTAAAGCTTGCGGCAGCTCAGTCACATCGACATTGGGTTTATCGGTTAGCAGTAATTGATACAGGCTTGAAGCTAAAATCAGTTGTAACTGTGCATTGGGAAAAGATTTGGCTACAGCACTGAAGCCTGCAGACCAGTTTTCATTTTTAAGTTCAAAGGGTTGCCACTGCTCGCTCTTGGCATCTTGTACAGGCGCATATACCCATAACTTATCGGCGCAGACATAGACCCCGATATTAATAGGGGGCGTGTTTTGCTGCCAAAAGGCGAATCGACCCATAAAACTTTTTCCCATAAAATGCCTATAACTAACTGAATTTAAAAGCTTGAGTTTGCTCTTTCGTTTAAACGTCTTGTTTTCTTGCTATCCAATGTTTAATAGCTCTGTGTTTAAACATTCTATTAATACTACCAGCACCGTAATTTTACCTGATTAGTCTAGCTGCTAATGGGCATAGTTTATAGATAAATACGTGAATTATATGTGCTATTTTTCATCTACAATGGCAACAACTACACAAAAATTCAAGATTCTACTTGGCCTCTATCGGTTCACTAAAATACATTCCCTGTGCAGCGCTAACACCAAGAATTTTTAGTGTCTGCCACTCTTCAAAAACCTCAACGCCTTCGGCACAAACTTGCACCTCAGTGCGATATAAACCACCAATCAAGCTACGGATAAATAACTGGTTTTCAGGTCGCATATGGATGTGCCGTACGATAGAACGATGCACCTTAATTAAATCAAAATGACACTCACGAATATAATAAGTACCGACAACTTGCTCACCAACATGATCCACACAGAGTCTGGCACCCATTTTGCGAATCATATCCAACTTAGGGAGTAACTTTTCTTGATGTTGGATCACGATATCTTCAGCTACTTCAAAAATCAGCCGCGGGGTCAAATGCCGATATTCTAATAACGTTGTTTTTAGCCATTGTGTAAATGCTCGGCTCATTAACGAATCCAAGCTCAAGTTAATACTGTATCGCTGCGGCGCAGATTTTACATTTGAGGGTAAATTCGATACTTCGATCGTTGGCTCATTCGATAATAACAGTAAAACACGTTCAATAATTTGCCTTTCAACCTGCGGCATTAAGCCACATTTATTAGCCATAGGAATAAATAAACTGGCACGAATTAATGCCCCTTGATTATCCCTAGAACGCGTAAATATCTCCTTATGATGTTCATTACCATCAGAATCGATTACCGGCTGGCTAAAGGGGAAAAATCGCTTTTGCACTAAGGCATTTTCTAAAAAGCTCCGCCAACGCACTGAACCTTTAGTAAACTCTTCATCAATCGCCCCTTTATCGTACATAAACCAATTACTATTGCCTTGTAATTGTGCCGCCCTTAACGCCATATCAGCCTCTTCAATTAACTGCGCTGCATTGTCTCCTGCGGTAAAATAGGCGCAGCCAAGGTGGAAAAAGTTGTCACGATTATCGATCTCGGGTAAAGGCTGACTCAAACATATCTTGAGTAACTTACTGGCCAATTTTTCAGCTTCAATAAGCGATATTTGTGGTACTACAATGGCAAACTGATGATGGGAGCGACGGGCAAAGATACTATTGGCTTGGTTTTGTAAAAGCAGGCTAATAGCATTAACGGTCGAGTTGAGAAATTCTTTCGCCGCTATTTCACCTTGGGATTGTTGTAATAAATCCAGATCATCCATTTCTAATAAATAAATAACGCCATGGGCGAGCATCGACTGATTATGACTCAGCGCATCGAGACGGTTAGTTAAAAATAACCGATTACCTATATGAGTTTCTGCATCCAGAAAAGTATTAGAGCGGATAAATTTGTCAAAACGACCCCGCTCCTTTTGCGCATCTTGTAACTCTTCGAGTAGCTTAGTTAACGCACGATTAATTAACCGAGGTCTACCCTTTCCGGGACTTGCCAGCGCCTCCTCATGCTTACCTTGTAAAATTAATCGACTACGTAAAGCTAATTCCTCAATACCATCTAATTGCTGTGAAAACCATAAATGGCCAAAACGCACTAATGCAATAACGGCAAAAATACCGATTAATAGAATAAGAATCTCATACCAACTGAAAGTGTAGTGATCGAAGGGTTGTGGCAAGGTCAATTGCATGTGCAAGCCAGATTTAGGCTCTAGTACATGGTCGTATATCACCGCATTTTGAGTGGAAAGATTACCTTTATAGGCAAATAACACTTCATCTTTTAAGCTCAGACGAAAATCAACAGCATTATAAGCAAGAAGCATTGGCGGCAACCAAGCCTCTAACTCCCAGTCTGGCTGACGCTGATAATGCTCCACCAGCATAGTCTCAAGTCCAACCACTTTTTGCTGCTGGAACTTATAAGTCAGCTGCACAAAGCTCATCACCGCGCTCAATATAAATACGAAGGCAACTGCAGCCAAAGACATTAACCAAAAACTGGTTAATTTTGTAGTTAACATCCGAGTGAATTTCATCTATCCGCTATCCTGCAGGATTATTATAATTATCGAAAATATTTCAACATAAGATTAACAAATCTATCTGCTGATTATTCAGTAGCCTAACCCAAAAGGCAACTAAGGTGCGGTAACTTAACCCAAACCTAGAAATAAAAAAGAGACTCATAAGTCTCTTTTTTATGTAGTCAGAACTTTTTGTTTAGTCGGCGTATTGGGGCAAAGTCGTAATAACAGCAACCCCAGAGTCAATAGCCGCTTGTGCAACAGCACGTGCGACTACTGGCAATAAGCGTGGGTCCATCGGTTTTGGCAGCACATACTCAGTACCGAAACTTAATGACGTCACGTTAGGGTAAGCCTTTAATACGCTTGATGGTACCGCTTCTTTTGCCAGTCCCGCAATCGCATAGACAGCAGCAATTTTCATCTCATCATTAATACATGAGGCACGTACATCTAATGCACCGCGGAAAATAAACGGAAAACAGAGGACATTATTAACTTGGTTTGGATAATCACTACGGCCCGTACCCATAATTAGATCACTACGTGTTGCATGGGCAAGTGCTGGTGTAATTTCAGGGTCTGGATTAGAACAGGCAAATATTACTGGCTTATCAGCCATTAATGCGACTTCTTCTGCACCAATCACGTCAGGTCCAGATAAACCTAAAAACACATCCGCGCCCTTAATGGCATCAAGCAGCGTACGTTTATCGGTATCATTCGCAAACAATGCTTTATATTCATTAAGGTCTGTGCGGCCAGAATGAATAACACCTTTAGTATCTAGCATATAAATGTTAGCGCGATTCGCACCACACTTTACCAGCATAGTCATACAAGCTATGGCGGCGGCACCGGCTCCCATACACACAAAGATCGCGTCGCGAATCAACTTACCTTGAATTTCCAGCGCATTGATCATACCCGCAGCGGTCACGATTGCGGTGCCGTGTTGA
Organism: Shewanella sp. MF08487; assembly: GCF_050848685.1. NCBI lineage: Bacteria > Pseudomonadati > Pseudomonadota > Gammaproteobacteria > Alteromonadales > Shewanellaceae > Shewanella > Shewanella sp. MF08487. The sequence goes on along the minus strand of NZ_JBOZPB010000016.1, from coordinate 27,091 downwards.
TCGTCATGGAATACAGGCACTTTACAACGGGCAATCAATTCGCGCTCAATAATAAAGCATTCTGGTGCTTTAATATCTTCAAGATTAATACCACCAAAAGTGTCTGCAATCGCAGCAACGGTATTAATAAATTCTTCAGGCGTATTATGCGTAATTTCAATATCCGTCGAATCAATATTCGCAAAATGCTTGAATAATAATGCCTTACCTTCCATTACAGGTTTAGATGCCAAAGGGCCTAAATTACCTAGACCTAAGATAGCGGTACCATTAGTAATCACGGCAACCGTATTACCTTTATTGGTATAACGATAGGCATTGTCAGGATTAGCCGCGATTTCACGTACTGGCTCAGCCACTCCTGGACTATAAGCTAAGGCAAGATCGTGACTCGTTTCGGCTGGTTTAGTTAAACAAACTGCGGTTTTTCCTGGAACGGGGAATTCATGATAATCGAGTGCTTGTTGACGAATATCTGACATTTTAAAATCCTGAAATGCGGCATTTATAAGTTATGAACGTAAGGTCGACCAACACCTATTTAGCCTCTTATAAGGGCGATATAAATAGTCTTGCTGGTCGAGGTAAGATACGCCAATAAAGCGACTTTTAAAATAAGATATTCATAATTTTCATCTTAGCAGGCAAATAGATCCTCTAAGCTTAATTTTATAAACTTATCTCATCTAATAAAGCGACATTTATTATTAATTACTGTAGAAAAAAAACATATATTTTATCGATATGATGCGAGTTACAGCAGGTTTACAGGCGTAATTTTGGTTAAATTACAATATCTAACTGTTAGCCTGTTTATCTTATCCTTAAATACTATAAAAAAGTAGAATAACTAATTTGAATTATAGATATTGGATATATTGGTGATTTATTGAGTGAAGCCATACCAGATGGGTGTTTTATATAGCGCTAGAGGATTGAGAATAACCAATGACAAAAAGTAAAAAGGCACCGAAGGCGCCTTTTTTTAGAATAATTACAATTGTAATTATTTCTTTGCAAGTGCACCAAAGCGCTTGTTGAACTTGTCGATACGACCGCCAGTATCAACAACTTTTTGTGTACCAGTATAGAATGGGTGACAAGCACCACATACGTCTAAGTGTAAATCTTTACCAGCAGTAGAGTTTACTTTGATAACGTTACCACAAGTACAGTTTGCAGTGATGATAGCGTATGTTGGGTGAATACCTGGTTTCATTGGGGTTACCTCAAAAGTGTAAGGCCATGTCGCTCTTCCAACCCGTAGTCGGATACCACATGCATGTTAATAACAATATGTTTAGGGCGCAGAATGTTACAGCATAGCCCTGACGGATACAAGTAGATTATCTGAGCATTTAGTGGTTAAAACCGTCTATTTTTCATGTTGATTTGCCACTTTATTTTCCGGCTTCTTTCGCCTCAAACAACGCCTTTGCCTCTTGCGCATTGGCATACTGCGCTAAAATTATTTTCGAAGGGCAAGCTAGCACCGCATTACTCTTGAGTGCGTTGATTTTATTCTTCGAGAAAGCAGCAGGGTTTGCCTCATAAATCGCCAGCATCGCACCATAAACGCTCACGTTCCAATCCTTTGCATAGCGATTGGCCGTGCGCCATAGCGTCTCACCTGCGACATACGTTAACTGACAATGTTCAAGCGGCGGAGAGGCGCTTTGAGCATTATTGGCCTGCAGTCGTTTATGCTCATCATTCACTGCCACCAAGGTTTCTGCCTGCATAACGCTATCGGCTGCGTTAAGCATTTTATCTGCAGCGGCAACGGGCACTTTTTGCCCAAGAGCAGTATCAGAAAAGTTAAACCCTACAGCGGCTGCCACTACAGGCTCATTCGATTGGGGATTTAAAGTCGTGGGGCTTTTATCGGTGAGTAACGCTGATTCGGCCATCGTTTTGGTAGGCGGCTCAACGGCGGTAGCAATACGTTTGGGAGTCGGTGCGGTAGTCGTTTTAGTCCCTGCTGCTGTCGCAGTTGCTGTTTTGGCTATCGAGGTTGATCTAACGGCACCAAATAAATTGATACTTTTGACGTCATACCATCGATCAAGGCGATATTCTCTCACTAAGAGTTTAGCGCTGCTATCCTTCACATCTTCAACGCCCGTCAGTAACACTAGAAAGCGATTAAGCTCCTCAACCATTAACTTTTCTTCGCCGCCAGCTTGCACCACCACAAACTCTAAGCGCGACATATCTTGATTGTCAGCAATCACATTCACCCTGAGTTTAGGATAACCTCCTAACTCAAACATACGGCTGTTAACGCTCACATGGGAGACTTGTGCCATGCTCGGCGCGCTACACACTAAAGCCAGTAGACCTAATGATTTCACTATATTAGTCATTTATTTGCTCTTAACTATCCTTGGTAAACCATCATTAGGGCTAGCCCTAGCCTGCCGCGCTGAGTACACTAAACCACATTCTTGCCTAAGACTTGCCTGCATATGTCATTGTTTGTCGAAGTTGCGTTACCTGTGCCTATGCGGCAAACCTTTAGCTACCGCGTACCCGAAACTTATCCTAGTACACCGCAGATAGGCGTGCGCGTTAAAGTCCCCTTCGGTCGTCAACAATTAATCGGATTAGTCACAGGTATCACAGATACGTGCAGCTTAGCCCCTAAGCAAATTAAGTCCGTGCTTGAGTTTATCGACGATAAACCTTTGTTGCCTGAATCACTCTATAAATTAACCCTTTGGGCTGCGAGGTACTATTTTTGCAGCCAAGGGCAGATGCTAACCCAAGCTCTACCTGTGGCTCTGCGTAAAGGGCTCGATGCCGCGCCGCAAAAAATCCAATTTTGGCAATTAACCGAAATAGGCCAAAATATTGCGCCAGAAGCGGTTAAGCGCGCGCCCGCTCAAAAGAAATTACTCGAGTTGCTAAAATCAGCCAACTTAACCCAAGAAGAAGTCATTAGCTTAGACATCAGTAAAGCGGCACTGAAAGCCCTCGAAGATAAAGGCTGGGTGGCGCGCCATGAGAAAATCGCCGAGCTTAATCTGGACTGGCGTACCACACTTGAAATGGACGAAACGCCACATAAACTGAATAAAGAACAGGCCGTCGCGGTTGCGACCTTAAACTTACAGCAAGGATATCACTGTACTTTATTAGAAGGCATTACCGGTTCGGGTAAAACGGAAGTCTATCTTGCTGTACTCGAAGAAATCCTCAAGCAAGGCAAACAAGCGTTAATTTTAGTGCCTGAAATCGGCTTAACACCCCAGACAATCAATCGCTTTAAGCGCCGCTTCAAAGTCAATGTTGCCATTTTGCATTCAGGGTTAACCGACAATCAGAGACTCGAAGCATGGCGCCAAGCCCGCTGTGGTCAGGCTGCAATCATTATCGGCACCCGCTCAGCCTTGTTCACACCTATGGCGTATCCCGGCATCATCATACTCGATGAAGAACACGACAGTAGCTTCAAGCAACAGGAAGGTGTGGGTTATCATGCCCGCGACTTGGCAGTTATGCGTGGCCATTTAGAAGCGATTCCGGTGATTTTGGGCACAGCGACGCCCTCACTCGAAAGTCTACAAAATGCCTTAAGCGGACGTTACCATCATTTACAACTGGGTGAACGCGCAGGTGCAGCTAAAAAAGTGCGCCAAGGCATTATCGACATTAAAAATATGCCGCTGAAAGCCGGTATGTCAGTGCCGTTACTGAACGAAATCCGCCTGCATTTAGACGCAGGCAACCAAGTCTTGTTGTTTCTCAATCGCCGCGGCTTCGCACCAGCCCTGCTTTGCCACGAGTGTGGGCACTTACACGAATGCGACCGCTGCGACGCGTTTTTCACGGTACATCAATCCCTTGGCGAAATTTGCTGCCATCATTGTGGCAATCAATACGCTATCCCCAAGCAATGTCACAAATGTGGCAGCACTATGTTGATGGGCCAAGGCATAGGCACAGAACAGCTCGCCGAAGCGCTGCAACTGGAGTTTCCTAAACATCCGGTGGTGCGTATCGACCGAGATACCACCCGCCTTAAAGGTTCACTAGAAACCCACTTAAATGCGATTCATAAGGGGGAATATAAAATCTTAGTGGGCACACAAATGCTCGCCAAAGGCCACCACTTTCCTGATGTCACGCTTGTTGGATTACTCGATGTCGATGGTGCCTTATTTAGTGCCGACTTCCGTGCGCCCGAGCGTTTTGGACAACTTTATACCCAAGTCGCCGGTCGTGCGGGCCGCGCCAGTAAACCCGGCACGGTATTATTGCAAACTCACCAGAGTGACAATCCCATTTTGCGGGATTTACTGCACCGCGGTTATGGCGAGTTTGCTCGCAGCCAGCTAAAAGAGCGTCAACAAGCGCTGCTGCCGCCAGCATGGCACATGGTGTTGGTGCGCGCCGAAGCGCATTTAGCCAGTGATGCCGATAACTTTCTCAACGCCTTTGCCGCGCTCTTGCCCCAAGATAAAGAATTTGAGGTGATTGGCCCTATGCCAGCGCCCTTAGATAAAAAAGCCGGCAAGTTCCGTCGACAACTGCTATTCCAAGCGAAAAACCGCAACCGTCTGCAGCAAGAGTTTGAACGTATTCATCCGCTTGTAGAGCAACTCATTGAGGCCAAACGCTGCCGATGGAGCTTAGACAGAGATCCGCAGGATCTCCTCTGAGTCGCGGATTTAATAAATATTTAAGCATCATTTAATAAAAAATCATCGGGAAGATAGCAATTGCTCACCACAAACGGCTAAAATATGCGGTTATTCCCTGTATTCACTCTTAAAGTTAGTGCCGATTAAAACCCATGAAATCACATATCCAATCATTACTTGAACAAACACTCGAATCCTTTAAACAACAAGGTATTGTGCCTGCTGACTTTGAGGCGCGCATTCAGGTAGATCGAACCAAGGATAAGAGCCATGGCGACTTAGCAACTAACTTAGCCATGATGCTGACCAAGGTCGCGGGCAAGAACCCACGCGAATTAGCTCAGCTGATCATTGATACCTTACCCGCCTCTACTTTTGTGGCTAAGGTTGAAATTGCAGGACCAGGCTTTATCAACTTTTTCATCAACGACAGCGCCTTAGCAGATCAACTGCAAAATGCACTGAACGATGAGCATTTCGGTATCAAACTGCCGACGCCGCAAACCGTCGTCGTCGATTACTCTTCACCAAACCTTGCCAAAGAAATGCACGTAGGCCACCTGCGTTCAACCATCATTGGTGACAGTGTGGTGCGCGCACTAGAATTTTTAGGCCATAACGTCATTCGCCAAAACCATGTGGGCGACTGGGGTACTCAGTTTGGTATGTTGCTGGCCTATATGGAAGAACTCCGAGCCAAAAATGGTGAGCGAGCACAGCTAGAATTGTCTGATTTAGAAAACTTTTATCGTGCCGCTAAATTACGTTTTGACGAATCGGCAGAGTTTGCCACTCGCGCTCGTCAATTAGTGGTTGAGCTGCAATCAGGCGACGCATATTGCAATAAACTGTGGCGCGAATTTAACGATATTTCATTAAGTCACTGCCACGACGTTTACGCCCGATTAGGCGTGAGTTTGACCCGCGCCGATGTTCACGGTGAAAGTGCTTATAATGCCGATCTTGAACAAGTGGTTAAAGATCTAGATGCCCAAGGTTTATTAACTGAAAGCAACGGTGCCAAAGTGGTATTCCAAGAAGCCTTCCGTAATAAAGAAGGTGAGCCACTGCCGGTTATCATCCAAAAGGCCGATGGCGGCTACTTGTATGCCACCTCAGATCTTGCGGCAATGCGTTATCGCTCAAGCGTATTAAAAGCTGATCGCGTATTGTATTTTGTTGACCTACGTCAGGCGCTGCATTTCCAGCAAGTTTTTAGCCTCGCTAAACTGGCTAAATTTGTTCGTGAAGATATGTCATTAGAACACTTAGGATTTGGCACCATGAACGGCGAAGATGGCCGTCCATTCAAAACCCGTAGCGGTGGTGTGGTTAAATTAGTCGATTTATTAGATGAAGCTAACGTGCGCGCGCTCGAACTCGTACGCAGCAAAAATCCTGATATGGATGAGGCGACATTGACTGAAATCGCCCGTGTCGTTGGGATCAGCGCCGTCAAATATGCAGACTTATCAAAAAATCGTACCAGCGATTACATCTTCAGCTTTGAACAAATGCTTAGCTTTGAAGGCAATACCGCGCCTTACCTGTTATACGCTTATACCCGTGTTGTGGGCATATTCAAGCGTGTAACGGATTTGGACCTCAGCCAAGCTAAAATCGAACTTGAGCATGAAAAAGAGAAAGATCTCGGTAACAAGTTGGCGCAGTTCGGTGAAATCCTCAATCGCGTTGTAGACAAAGGCCAACCACACGTATTGTGTGCGTATTTATATGAACTCGCAGGGGCTTTTTCTAGTTTCTACGAAGCTTGCCCTGTGCTTGCTGCCGATAACGACGCGCAAAAGAATAGCCGTTTATTGTTAGCACAACTGACAGCCCGCACCTTACAAAAAGGCCTAAATCTACTCGGTATCGAAACATTAGAGCGGATGTAAGCCATGAGTCATCGCGATTATGCCAATAGAAGGCCGCAAACGGGCGCTAAACCGCGCCCAGTACGCGCAACTCGTCCATCTAGAGCCAAGCCTTCACAATCTAAAGCGGCGCGGCGCACTCAACTGCCGCTGACGCTGATAGCCTTTGCCATACTCGCTGTGGGTGGTTTCATCTATTTTCTCTGGAGTATTAAAAATAATGCTCCGCAAGAGGAAAAGCAGCAACCCACTGTGGTCAAAAAAGCCCAAATCAAGGTTAAGCCGCAAGAAACAACCTTACTCACTCCTAAGGTGAAGGAACCCGCGCGCCAAGTGGTGGTGATCCCCGAGGAAATAGCTGAGCCTGTACCTGTAGCTGAGCCCGTAGTCGTCCCATTGAAGAAAGATCCTAATGCCTTGCCGCCAAAGCCAAAGGAAGAATGGACCTATCTCAAGGAGCTCGAAAACAAACATGTCGAGGTCGATATCCCCGATGTGGTGGCAAGCCGCACACCAGTGCTATATCAGTTGCAGTGTGCGTCTTTCCGCCAAGAGTCACAGGCTAACGAGATGAAAGCCGTGATCGCATTTCAAGGTTTAGAAGCACAGGTAAGGCAAATCGAAGGCACGACTGGTACTTGGTACAAAGTCGCTCTAGGCCCCTACGAGCGCAAGCGTGATGCCGAGCGTAAACGCCATACGTTACAAAAGGCGGGTATTAATGGTTGTCAGATTTTGCCCGTTCCCAAATAACATTTACATCCTATATTAGCTTATTTTAATAGGCTAATGACTCAAAAAATAGCGGCCAGCGTTTTATCGAAGCCGCTATTTTTTATTTGTTAAACGATAATGTGATATCGCTTCGATTGCCGCTTCATCACTCACCATTCATCCAATCACCTCTTAAAAACCTCTGTTTTAAACAACTCAGATTTAAAAAAAATATTTTAACAAAGTTGTAAGTTACTGTTAGTAAATAACAAATAATTTTATTAATAAAGATTAACATGCAGTTTAATTGACCTAGATCAAACTTAGGCGTATTTCTTAATCAACAGCCAAACGACTGTATCTTTATTAAATCCAACCTTAGGGTGACGTATTATGAATGCACTAATTGAGATAGAAGCCACCGAATTTAGCCAACTTTTCAAGAATGGCGACATGCTAGGCATTAGGATGTTTATGGAGCATGTCCGCATGCCACTGGATGTTCAGGATAAAATTTATGATGAAATATCTGCACTGAAACAATTAGAACAAAACCAAATAGCAGCGCTGATAGAAACTCACAGTCATTCCCAAATTCATGAACGTTTAGCTTATTAGTATTACACTTAATGAATCATCTAACCCTGACAACAGCTTCTAATCATTCATTCAACAGAAGCTGTACCATCAATTTTAGCCCTCGACTAACTCATCAAATGACGACCAAAAAATAAGGTCAAATACAGAATATTTGACCTTATTTTATAACAAGAATAAAACCTAAGTTATCGGTTAACTAACAACCTTAAGTGTGTTTTTCTTCCGTTAAGCCGATGCTATTCATCCAATAGTCGAAATCAACCATATTACCCGGCAATACAACGCGACTACTCTTCTGACTTAAGCCATCGAGTTGCTTAAAGTACTGCTGGCCGAGCTGCATCCGCAGAGCATTGTGACCACCAGGCGCAGCAATCACAGAGGCAAGACGTTCTATCGATTCCGCCGTTGCGCGAGAAATGGTTAAAATTTCCTCAGCCTTACCTTCGGCTTCGTTAATCCGGCGCTGCATCTCACCTTCAGAACGGTTTACCGTTTCAGCTTTAACCCCTTCAGAACGATTAATTTTGCTCTGTTTGTCGCCTTCACTCTTAGCCAATAATGCACGACGCTCACGCTCAGCATTCACTTGCATTTCCATGGCATTTTTAACGGTTTCTGGTGGGGTAATATTTTTAATCTCATAACGGTGTACGCGTATTCCCCACATAGCGCCCGCCTGATCTAAAACTTGCACAACCTTAGCAGAAATCACATCACGCTCTTCGAAGGTACGGTCCAGATCGAGCGTACCAATAACTGAACGCGTTGTCGTTTGTGCTAACTGGATTGCGGCATAGCGATAGTCAGTAATGCCGTAACTGGCTTTAACTGGATCAGTCACAGAGATATAAATGACCCCATCGACTTCAACGTTCACTTCATCGCTCGAAAAACACTCCTGCGGTGGAACGTCTATGGTCTCTTCTTTCAAATCATGAATAAAAGCGACTTTGTCCACAAAGGGGATCAAGGTATGAAAACCCGCATCTAAGGTACTGTGATACTTACCTAAACGCTCAACAATATGAGCAGACTTAGTCGGTACTAGGCGAATAGATTGGAATAACTTAATCACGAAAATGGCAAAGATAAGTCCCCAAATTGCCATAACAATTAAATCAGTATCTAGGGGAATATTCATTATCGTGCTCCTTTGCCAAGATTATTCTGGCCGCTCATTGTCTGAGTGACTTGCTCCATACCTTCGAAGAAACCTTCGAGTTTTGCCATTTCCGCAGGAACCACTGACACTTGTGCATCATTTAGAATTTTACCGACCTGAGCAATAAACTGCTCTTTTAGTAGCATATTCATTGCATCAGTACCGCCATTAACGGCTAACGCTTGCGAGATCATCGCCATGCCTTCGGATTTCGCTTTGGCAATAATCGCGATCTCTTGACCTGTACCTTTGGCTTCATTAATCCGTTTTTGTTTTTGGCCTTCTGAAAGGTTAATTGCCTCTTGGCGTTCACCTTCAGACATATTGATCATCGCCGCTTTCTCAGCATTGGCTAAGGTAATTTCAGCGCGCTTACGACGCTCTGCTTCCATTTGCTTTTCAAGGGTATGGATAACATGACGTGAAGGGGTGATATTACGGATCTCATAACGTAGCACCTTAATCCCCCAAGGCTCAGATGCCTTATCAATTTCACGTACTATGGATTCATTTAGGCTATCACGCTCTGAAAAAGTCTCACTCAAACTCAACTTACCGATCTCAGAACGCATGGTTGTTTGGGCTAAGTTCACCGCAGCTTTACGATAGTTCTCAATGCCATAACTTGCCAACTTACCGTCCATCACTTTTAGATAGACGAGGCCATCGACCTCAAGTTGAGTGTTATCTTTAGAGATACAGCTCTGCGGCGGCACATCTAATACTTGTTCACGAGTATCATGACGATAGGAGACACGATCGAAGAAGGGAATGAGAAAGTGAAATCCTGGTTGTAATACTGCACGAAATTTACCAAGACGCTCAATAACATGCACTTCACGCATCGGTACGATGAGCATTAGCTTATAGAGAATAAAAAAGATAAATAAAATGACTAAGGTAAATATAAACATAGATCCCATCCTTTAATTTTTGGCAGTTTCTACAGCAACGGGCTCAACGACTAGAGCAATATTTTCACGACAAATAATTCTGACATCAGTACCTGCAACTATGATACTGCCATCGCCAAGTGCTGGCCATTCACTTCCTTGGAACTCCACCCGCCCAGTTGCTTGCCCTGGACCAATGGTTTTTTTTACATGAGCAATTTGATTATATAAGTCGATTGCCTCATCGGTGTTATCCAAATGGGAATCCCCGCCAACGAGCCTTTGTGTCACTTGTCTAAAGGCCAATAACAGCACAATCGCGGCAATAAACCACAAGGTCATACTCTGCACTACGCCTTCGACTATCCCTATACTTAACGCACCAGCCACAACTAAACACGCGGCGCCGAGCAACACAATCACGCCACCGGGAACCACCAGTTCAGCCAGCATTAATACTAAACCCACCACAGCCCACACTAAAATCGGATTTGAAAACTCCATATTTCCCCCTGAAATGAGAGTGTCCTATGCAGCAACTATAGCAGCAGCGTTACGGATAATCGACATAATATGTCGAAGTTTACAGTTCACAATCTAGCATCAGCTAAACACTATTCTGATGCGCGCACACATTTAAGCCATTACTTTGTTTTAATATTAAGCATAATCAATTTAAAAACTTAAAATAATTTAGACATGACTCTGACGTTAAAAACAACAAAAACCTTTAAATCAATAGTATAAATACAAATTGGCACACCTGTTTATTATGTGATATTGACAACAACACTCAATAAAAACTTTGAATAACGATACGATTTTGCATATATTGCCCTCACTTTTTAGTCACTCCTTTGACGTGCTCCCGCGTTACGTTTGAACTAACTCATCAAAGCATGCCATTAGAGCAAAGAATAGATTGAATAAGACACGAATTAACATCGACCTCTACAGCAGGAAATAACAATGAAAAAAACAGGCCTATGCCTAGCATTAATGCTTTCTCCTCAAGCGCTTGCCGGTGACTTAGTACAATGGTGGGATTTCAGTGCCACAGCGCTATATGGTGAAGACTACGATTTAGCAGCCTCGGATAAACAAGCCACTGTCACACTAGAAACGGCGGGCGCTTGGAAATACGGTGATTGGTTTGCCTTTCAAGATTTTATCTATTTCAAAGGTAACGATGCAGGTATGGACAGCACGACGTATGGTGAAATTTCACCACGCTTCAGTGCCAGTAAAATCCTTGGCGAAAAGATAGCCTTTGGTCCGGTGACCGATCTATCTCTGGCATTAACCTATGAAGAAGGTGAAGGCCCTGTCCACAGTTTGCTTTACGGCTTAGGCATAGATGTCACCGTGCCTTATTTCACCTATTTGAACTTTAATACTTACCGTCGTAATGGTATGAGCACCGGTAACAATAGCGATGGCTGGCAGTTCACACCTGTTTTCCGTATCGATATTCCTATTGGCTCAGCCAACATAGTGCTCGATGGCTTTATCGATTGGGTATTTGCCACCGATGATAACGGCTACGAAGAGAACTTCCACTTCAACCCACAGCTAAAATACGATCTTGGTAAGAGTCTGTTCGGCGATCATCAAGCCAATAAGTTATTTGTGGGTATTGAATATGACCTGTGGACAAATAAATATGGCGTAAAAGGCGTAGATCAAGATACTTATTCTGTGATTGCTAAGTACCACTTTTAATCGGTATTAACGCAGTTTAAAAGCAATAAAAAAGGTGCCTGAGGCACCTTTTTTATTGAGCAGTCCCTTTACAGAGAAGCACTGTTTAGCTGAATTAACCTTAAGCGAGCAGTTTTTTCGCCGCAGCAATCACGATAGAAATCGCGTCCACTTCGGTTTTCTTCATTGTGGTTTCATTAGGAATTTCTTGCTGAGTGCGGTTAACAATAACCCCTGCTACACAGGCTGCACGCCAACCTTGAGTGGCGCACATAGTGAATAAGGTGGATGACTCCATCTCATAGTTCAACACGCCCATGTCTTGCCACTCTTTCATTGATCCTGCAAAGCGACGTGTTATACGGCCACTGACAGTGTCGTAACGCTCTTGACCTGGATAGAAAGTATCAGAAGATGCAGTAATACCAATATGTGGTTCTACGCCAGCATCACGACACGCTGCAACCATAGCAGTAGTACATTCAAAGTTGGCAACCGCAGGAAACTCCATAGGTGCAAAATGTAAGCTCGCGCCATCTAAACGAACTGAAGCTTGAGTCACAATCACGTCACCTACATTCACATGAGGTTGGATAGCGCCTGTAGTACCAATGCGCAAAAAGGTATTCACACCCAATTGTGCAAGTTCTTCTACTGCAATCGAAGTCGATGGACCACCGATACCGGTTGAACACACGACGACAGGCTTACCATCGGCATACGCTAAATAGCTGGTATATTCGCGGTGGCTAGCAAGAAACGTCGCATTATCCATTAATTCGGCAATACGTTTTACACGCTCTGGATCACCTGGCACGATTGCCAAGGTAGCACCATCGAGCATCGCTTTAGTCAAACCTAAGTGAAATACATCAGCCATTGTGAAAACCCCTTTCATTTTTGATAATTAAATTCTTATTAAATCGACTTTAACCTAGTATCGAAGCGGTGAAGGTTAACTTGATCACAGAATTATCGGCAAGAAGTAATTGTTTAGTCGTAATGAAATTACTTATTGCATGTAAATCTGATCACAAGATAGCAAATTTACTCGCGTTGCGGATATCAGTCTGATTTATGCCTGACAAAGTGTGAGCTAGATCCAGCTCAACTGCCATCACTTATGATTAATAATGTGTAGTCTACTGATTTATATTAGATTTAAATAAATCATCCTTGAGTATTAATCTAACGCCGAGCAGAATTTGAGCAAAATGACTTCTTATCGCTAAGTATAAAGGTTAGGGTTAAAGCGAAACTAACTGTGAAATAGTGACGATAAGGAGAATACCGATGTTTCCAGAATACAGAGAATTAATTTCTACCCTAAAGACCAAGGATGCTCATTTTCAACGTAAATTCGATGAGCACAATCAATTAGATGAGGAAATCAAACAGCTGGAAAAACGTGTGGGCAGTGATTTCAATCCAGCGGTGAAGGAGCTTAAAAGTAAGAAATTACACCTAAAAGAAGAAATTTATCAGATCCTCAAATCCCACGGATAACTTCAACGTTTTCTAGATAACCATTCTAGATAGCAATAAGGGCGCCTAAGCGCCCTTATTACCATAATCTCAATCGTTTACAGGTAGTAATCTTTCAGCGGGGGAAAACCATTAAAGCACACTGCCGAATACGTCGTAGTATAAGCGCCAGCGGTTAACCAATACATACGATCGCCAATGGCTAAGTCATTTGGTAAGCCATAGCTATAGTGCTCATACATGATATCTGCACTGTCACAGGTTGGACCGGCAATCACGCATTTATCCAGCTCGCCTTGACGCTCAGTATAAATCGGGAACTTAATCGCCTCGTCCATCGTTTCAATCAAGCCTGAGAATTTACCCACATCGGTAAACACCCAACGCTCTAACGCTGTGTAGGATTTTTTGCTGATCAGTACCACTTCAGACACTAAAATCCCCGCGTTAGAAATCAACGAACGACCTGGTTCCAAAATAATTTGTGGTAAATCGTCACCGAAATCTTCCTTCAGGAAGTGAGTAATCTGCTCAGCATACACACCCAGTTGATTCGTTTTATCAATATAGTTAGCAGGGAAACCACCGCCCATGTTGATCATCTTCAGGGTGATATTGTGCTCATCACGCAGACGGTCAAAAATGCTTTTCACTTTACCAATAGCGGAATCCCAAGCACCAATATCGCGTTGCTGAGAGCCTACATGGAACGAAATACCAAAAGGTTCTAAACCCAATTCCTGCGCCAATACTAATAAGTCATAGGCCATTTCATTTTGGCAGCCAAATTTACGTGATAGTGGCCAATCAGCTGTATCTGTGCCTTCGGTCAGAATACGCACATAAACACGCGAACCCGGCGCTTCTTCGGCGATCATACGCAAATCGGCTTCAGAGTCGGATGCATACATACGCACGCCTCGTTCATAAAATGCACGTACATCTTGGCGCTTTTTAATGGTGTTACCGTAGCTTACGCGATCGGTTGTTACACCGACATTCATGACCATATCGAGCTCATAAATTGAGGCGATATCAAAATTTGATCCCTTATCTTTTAACAAAGATAAGACCTCGGCCGCTGGGTTTGCCTTAACTGCATAATAAACGTTGGCGTAAGGAAAACTATTAACCATGTCATCGTATTGTTTCGCTATGATACTGGTATCGATCACAACGAATGGGGTTGCTTTGTCTTTGGCAAACGCTTCAATACGCTTGAAGGTATCCGTATCATAATAGTCAGCAACATCAATAGATTGAAATTGGCTCATTGGGCCAGAGTCTCCTTGGGGTCAGATAAATAAACATGCGTGTAATGTCTTAAAAACGTGCGCAGTAAACGATATTTCCTTACTTTACGCAATGAATTTTTATGCCGAATTTATAACTTTTTATTCTAGAATAAATTGACGATAGACTACTTTAAAAAAAGCATTTGTAAAACAAATGATTATAAACATAAACCCTAAGGCAAACGAGCGTTCATCATTCAAACAAAAATGAATTGTTACAATGCGAACAAAAGGGAAGTAGATAGACACGTGATGGCTAGAATAGCCAGCACAAAGTCACTTGTTTTAAGAGGCGATCACACCGCCAAATAACGCGAATGTGATGCCTTAATACTGCGGTATTGAACTAAATGGTTACTGCGGTTGGTTAAGTTTTACGAGCGCTTGGCTCAAGGCCTCACTGGAATCAAAATAGGCAATATCTACAATGTTACGCTGATTGAGCAATATCATAGTGGCCATATCTTTAGTGTCTGGTAATAAACGACTGATCTCCCCTTCTCTATCTAAGCCAATCGAAAAAGGTAAATCTTTCATTTGTGGCACTGCAACAAACTTAGCAATCAAAGAGGGCATGCCGCTAATATCGGCGACATAAACCAAGCCAGTAGGCATTTGAGTTTCACTCAAAGGAGTGAGTGTTTCTTTAATTATATCGCCACCTTTCATACTACGGCTAAAGAGTAACACTTGGGTTTTATCCGTCACTGTAACGGCTTTATCATGCTGATCGAGCAGTGTAATAGAATTAACCATATCTCCGGCAACATAACTTGCCGCAAGCGCCCATACTGGGGTCAATAGACAAGACAGGCATAACAACAGCGTTTTCATAAACACTCAACTCCCTTAAATTAGATAAGCTAACAGCATACCTGACTCACCCAATTCACTCATTAAACCAACCGCGATTACATGATACGCTTCACAGATGAATGGCGAATCAGTACCTGTACTGGCTTCTACACTATACTGATACGGTTAAATTTATTACAGAGATATCATAATGATAACACCGGGAATCAATCAAGAATTACAACAATTACAGGGTGTTTATCAACTGGTCACAGAGTTTTTAGTCACCTATAGTTTCCAGCTCGTGGGCGCCTTACTGATCTTTTTACTCGGCCTATGGGTCGCCAGTAAAGTATCGCGCTTAGTCGCTAAACAGTTCAAAAAACACAATGTCGATATCACCCTCAGCAATTTTGTCAGTAACCTTATCCGTATTCTCATCATCGTTATGGTCGGGATTATTGCCCTGAGCAAAATCGGCATCAGCGTGACCCCTATGGTGGCCGCAATCGGTGCCATCTCTCTTGGAGCGGGTTTAGCGCTGCAAGGTATGTTGGCGAACTATGCTGCTGGCGTAACCATTATTGTAACGCGGCCTTTTGTAGTAGGTAACACCATTGAAATAAAAGGAGAAAGTGGTGTTGTTAAACGTATTAATTTAGGCATGACCATTCTCACTAATGAGGAAGGAGAACAAATTAATATTCCCAATAAGCATATTGTTGGTGAGATTCTGCATAATTCCTTCAGTAATAAGTTAGTAGAAACCCAATTTAATCTCAGTTACAGCACAGATCCCGAACACGCCATTAGTGTGCTCACTGAGTTATTAAGCAACAATCCCTATGTTTATCAAGAGACCACACCCAATATCGGCATCAATGGTTTTAATACTGTCGGGATTGAAATGAGCGTACGTTATTGGGTGCCAACGCAAAGCTATTTTCAACACAAATATAAGGTGAACTTAGCCCTCTACAACGCCCTTAAGCAGGCAGGAATAGAGATTGCGTGCCCAATTAAAGAGGTGCACATACAACATCAATAACGCTAATGATTTAGGGTGCTTGATTAAACTAGCCCCCTAAATCACACACTGAAAATGAATTTGTGTAAGAGTGCCGTGTCTGTATTACCATCTATTGACTAGTAATTTACAACGACTCATTCGCGAGATGAACCTTCAATATCTTCGTGATATCAACACTCTAAGCGCAAAAACAATACTGATAGCAAGACTAAACGTAAGTACGCAGATACAGACAATTAGACTCAGCCATCAGCCCACCTTGCCCCAGATTGTCCCGACGCGCATCTAGATTGGGTAGTTTTACTCAGTTTACCACCCGAATAACTTTATTTTTCTGGCACTTATTTTGCGTAAACATAGCGTGTTCCATTACGGCAATGTGTATGTTCTCGAGCAATTCCCCTAAAAAAGTGTGTGACCAGTCATTTAACCGTTTACTTGGAGAAACCAGTGGTGCCTTTGCCGATCTCGGCACTTTTTTACCTTTAGTGCTCGGACTTATCGCCCTTAATCAATTTTCAGCCCAAGGAATATTTTTTGGCTTTGGGCTATTTGCCATCCTAAGCGCATTATTTTACCGCCGCCCGATTCCCGTACAACCGATGAAAGTCATCGCAGCACTCGTTATTGCCCAAGGGTTATCGCCAGGAATGTTGCAAGCAAGCGCTATGTTAATGGGGATAATACTGCTTATCCTTGCCTTTAGCGGTGCGATTACTTGGTTAGCTAAACAACTTTCTCAAGCCGTGAGTGTCGGTATTCAGCTCGCAATTGGTCTACAGCTGATGTGGATGGGCGCAAAAATGATGAGTGAGTTTTGGTTATTAGGTTTTGGTGCTTTTGGACTATTATTTGCCAGTAAATTTTTACCGTTACGCTACTTAGCGATGCCTTTAGTGATTACAGCAGGGATGATTTGGCAGGCAAGCACGCAAACAGGGTTAGCCAGCAATAGTTTTGATATCCAAGCGATGACAACGCCATTTCAGTTAACTTGGCCGACAGCCGTCGAATGGACTTCTGCCGCCCTTTTACTGGTAGTACCGCAACTGGCATTGACCCTAACCAATGCCGTTATTGCCATTTCAGCGATGGCACAGGAAAAATTCCCCGAAGATGCCGCTAAACTCACGCCAAAAAACTTTGCGATAACCTCAGGCCTAGCCAATTTATTACTCGCGCCCTTTGGCGCCTCAGCCATGTGCCACGGCGCAGGGGGTCTCACGGTACAGTATCATTTTGGCGCACGCACTTATCTTGCACCACTTATTTTTGGCAGTACTTGTTTGATTATCGCCCTCTGCTGGGGCAGTAATATCGCTTGGTTGTTAAGCTTAATTCCGATGGCGACCCTCGGTAGCTTACTGACGATTGCGGGGTTACAACTGGCGTGGTCGAAACGCTTAATCGATGGTAGACCTTTTTGTATCTTGGTGATTTTATCTACCGCTGTCACTTGCCTTGCAATCAATGCCGCCGCCGGACTTGCCGTAGGTATTATTCTAGAGCAAGTTCGCCGCAGGGCCATATTAGCCATGCGTTAGGTTTAAGTTATCTGAGTATCTTATCCCTTGGGCAATACCACTGTTACAACGCAACCTTGCTGCCAAGGTAATATCACTTCACTGCTGCAATCTTGGCAGTTTTCGATTTGAATGCTGCCGTGGTGGCGAGTGACAACATCTTTACAAATAGCTAAGCCGAGCCCTAAACCTTCATCTTTAGTCGATGCGAAAGAAGCCATTAAGTCGCTCGCCTGCCCTAGTAGCCCTTCGCCATTATCAATCACTAACACTTTGATTTCATGGGGCTGATAATAAATATCGATCCATAATTGACGCACACGATTATCACCGCAGAGCTCTAGCGCATCTAAACTATTTTTCACCAAGTTAACCCACATCTGGCTCAAACCAACACTATCGCCCATTAACTCAAAGGGTTCTCCATGAACGTTCACATGGCTATGTATTTGAGCACGATCTAGCTCGCGCCGCAGTAAAGCTAAGGCTTCTTTAACTACCAGTACAATATTTAAAGGTTCAGCCTTTGCCTGACGGCGTTTCAGTAAGCCGCGAATCCGGTGTACAACAGCGCCCGCACGAATAGATTGCGCATTAATTTTACCCAGCACATCATAAAGTTCTTGATTATCCTGCCCCAATCGCTCCAACTGCAGCATAGCGCCTTCGCTGTATTGAGTGATGGCAGCAATGGGTTGATTGAGTTCATGGGCAAGACCCGCGCCAATCTCCCCCAAAATCGCCGCGCTTTGTAGGCGTTCAAGTTGCAGCGCTTTATCCTTTAATTGTCGTTCTGTGTTGAGTAAAAATTCACTTTTCTGGCGAAACTTATACTCAAGCCATAAGTGGTAAATCGTGGATATGATAAAAATTAGCAGTAGTGCGCCGCCCCACTCTTTGTTTTTTGCCATCCATTTATGAACCGTTTGATAAAGTGGCGGCGATCCGCGCTGTAGCTGTAATTCTTTAAATAACTCAATGACTTTTAGCTGGCTTATCGGCGCAGTCCAGCCCAAAGTATCAGCCGTGATCGCAGCCACATGGTCAGCAGGCAAATCAAATAAGGCGCGGGTAATCGCCATTGTGAGCTGAGGAGGAACGGTATCCGCCGCCGCAAATGACCAGTTGGGATATAATGCAGTGCTGACCTCACAATCATATCCAGCGGGCGTATTCGGGTGGATCACTCGGTAATCGGTCTTTTTAACCAGACCCGTTTCGATCATTTCCTCTAAGGTACAAAAAGGTACAATGGCGGCATCGGCGTTACCATCGCGCACTTGATAAACCAATGGCTCAAGCGGAAATCCAAGAAAACGTACTTGCCCAAAAAACTCTTCGGAAATAAAGCCCATTTTATACAACAAGCCCATGGCGGCTTGGTATCCACCTAAGGCTTGCGGATCGCTGGCGACGACATTGCGCCCACGCAAATCCCGCAGAGTGCGGATAGGGCTATCGGCGCGCACGATAATCGTCGCACCGATAGTAAAAGTGCTGCCCTGATGTTTACGGCTTTTCATAGTCGCCAGCCAAGACAGCGGGAAATGATTACTTAAGTGCAAATACTGCCCAGGATTGGTGACAATAAACTGCAGATCGTTACTGAGTAACTGGCTGCGCATGCCATTAAAATCAACGGGCACAACCTCAAAATGACTATTAGGCACCTGCTCAGAGAGATAATCCATCATAGGTTGCCAACGCTGTTTGGCCTGTAATACACCATGATTTGCTAACACACCAACTTTAAATTGATGCTCTTTCAACGCTTCGTCAGCGATGCTAACGCTAGAATGGCATAACACCAGCCCACTCAAACACAGCAGTAACCAGTAGCCAAATGTGTTAAATAGTGAAACCCGCTGCAAGGACTCATGTTTTTTCATAGGTATTGTTTGTTTTTAAGAGCCTAGTCATTGATGCCAAGACCATAACTTACCGCCATTATTGCTGCTGTGAAATGCCGCCAAACTCTGACATTAAGATCATAGGATAAGGCTAGTTTAGTGATGCAACTCCCAAGACCTAGACTTAAAATTGAGCTAAGTATCCCTGCGGCTTAAGCTGTTCATGCCCTTTAACTCCAGCAGGAAAGCTATGTTGACCAAATTGCCATTGTATTTAGTTGATGACGATGCCGCGATCCTCGATTCATTGGGGTTTATGCTCAGACAATTTGGTTATCAAGTGCAAACCTTTAGTAATGGCCACGACTTTCTCAAGCACTGTGCATTATCACAAGCAGGTTGCGTTATTTTAGATAGCCGTATGCCTGAAATCACCGGTCAGGAAATACAACAAAAACTACTGGAGACTAAAAGCCCATTGGGGGTGATATTTCTTACGGGTCACGGTGATTTACCAATGGCATTAAGTGCTTTTCGCAAAGGGGCCTGCGATTTTTTTCAAAAGCCAGTGTCAGGTAAATCATTAGTCCAAGCAATTGAAAAGGCACAGCGAGAAAGTCTGACCAACTTCGAACAACAAAGCTTGCAGCAAAAGTTTGAAAGACTCACCGAGCGAGAACAACAAGTGTTAGCCCATCTCATCCAAGGCATGACTAACAAACAAATCTCGGAGGTGATGTTTTTATCGCTGCGCACAATTGAAGTGCACCGCGCAAAAATCATCAAAAAACTCGAAGTCAATAATATGGCAGAACTGGTGCAACACTTAGGTAATCTGAACTCAATCCTATAAGCCATAAATGACTATCTACTTAACGCCTGTTACGTTACGTGTAAAACATTGCATTAAAACTATAAATAAGTCATCCGCTTGGCTGTTGTAACTGTTTTATTTAACTTTGTTTAACACGGTTTGACTAAACTGGCATTAGTCCGTTTTATTTGTTATATTTCATCTAACTCACTGTAAGAATAAAGAAATTACTGATGGACAATATCATCATAAAACCAGGCTATGTCACATTATTCCAATGTATTGGGCCCGAGTGTGAAGACAGCTGTTGTAACGATTGGCGCATATCTTTTGATAAAAAAAGCTATAAAAACACCATCAAACATCCATTACTCGCCACAACAGCAAAAACGGCCTTTATTGAAACAAAAAAAAGCGCAAACGATTGGGCCGATATAAGACTCAATGAACAAGGTGCATGCCCATTCGTTAATGAACAAAAGCTGTGTGATGTCCATGCAAAAGCGGGGGTGCAGGCGCTGAGCCACACATGTAAAACATATCCACGGTTCCACAAGATCATTGGTGGTAATAAGCATGAAAGCCTCTATTTATCTTGCCCAGAAGTCGCTCGCTTAGTGCTGTTCAATCCTGACGCTTTCCAATTTGACACTAATAGAAGTGGCACAAAACAGCCATCATCACCCAGCCCGCTATGGTTAGAAAAAACCCATGAATCCTGTATCGACCTATTGGTGAATATGAAGGGAGGCTGGCAACAAGCATTACTGGCAATCGGATTATTAATCAAAGTCAGCGACCAAGTTCGTCAGAATATCCTGCCAATAGAAGAGCTCGACAAACGCTTACAACAATTAAAATTGTATGCTGAGTCTGGAGCGTTGGCGGAGCAATATGAAAAGTTACCTTATACGCCTAAGCCACAGATGCATGCGTTTATCACGGTTCACAATGAACTATGTAAATCACACTCTAGAGGATTGCGTGCAAGATTTACCACGTTAAATGAAGCGGTTGGCGTATTGTGTAATGAAGAAAATGAGTACCATATTGATGCGTTGAATCAAGCTTGGACTGAACATGCAGCGCCGGCTCTGGCTGGGCATACCGAACTGTTTGAACGCTATATTTTGTATTCTATTTATCACAACCACTTCCCTTTACTAGACTCACAACAACCCTCTTGGGAAGCATTTCGTTTACTCGTGCTCGATTGTTTTATGATCCGTTGCTATTTATCTGCAATCGCCTTTAAGAATAAAGGACTATCAGAAAGTGACATAGTGATGTGTTTTCAGATTTATCAAGTTGTTAGGCAACATAAAACTGAGTTTGTAAAGAGTATGAGCGCAACATTGCAAGAATGCGGAATAGACAGTGTGCCTGCCGCTATTTGCCTTTTAAAAACTCAAGCATAACGCTTTAATACTATAGCTATTAACGCGCCTTTCACTGCAGATAAGCCACACTATGTGGCGGAGTAAACTGCGACAAACTGTCGCAGTTTGTGCATTTGGCTTTGTTAAATATCGTCTCTACCCGCACACTTGTGTATTAGGTTCCTTTCTTTGTGCCCCGCAGGCGCTCAAGAAATCCACTGCTTTTGAACCTCCCCCGAGGGCAACTATGTCCTCGGGTATTTTTCAAGCCGGATATCAGGGTTTCAATTAATCCCTGCGAGTCTCTTTTAAAAATTTTGGTGACCATGCTGCATCAAAATCGGCAGTACAACCCTTCCCCAGTAAGCGCTTATTTTTGCTGCCAAAGGCGCGCGAAAGATCGCAAACTCCTTTGGCTTTTCTCGCTATAACTTGAATTATTGTCATCTATCCCCATATCTACTGCATCATCCACCGCATGATTTGTCATTGCGGGTCAGAAGAGGATTCATTGTGACCACTATCGTATCAGTACGCCGTAATAATCAAGTTGTCATCGCCGGCGATGGCCAAGTCTCCCTAGGCAATACCGTGATGAAAGGTAACGCCAAAAAAGTGCGTCGCTTATATCACAACAAGGTACTGGCAGGTTTTGCAGGCGGCACCGCCGATGCTTTCACTCTATTTGAGCGTTTTGAAGCCAAACTCGAAATGCACCAAGGTCATTTATTACGCTCGGCCGTTGAGCTCGCCAAAGATTGGCGTACCGACCGTATGCTGCGAAAACTCGAAGCTTTGTTGGTTGTTGCCGATGCCGAAACCTCGCTGATCATCACAGGTAATGGTGATGTGGTTCAGCCAGAATACGATTTAGTCGCTATCGGTTCGGGCGGCAACTATGCCCAAGCGGCGGCCCTTGCGTTATTGCAAAATACCGAGCTGTCGGCCTTAGAAATCGCCGAAAAATCCCTTACTATAGCGGGTGATATTTGCGTATTTACCAATCAATTTAAAACGATTGAAGAACTCAATTACTAAACAGCCCGTGAGGAATATTATGTCTGAAATGACCCCCCGTGAGATTGTCCACGAGCTGGATACACACATTATTGGCCAACAAAAAGCCAAACGTTCTGTTGCTGTCGCCCTACGTAACCGCTGGCGCCGGATGCAACTGGATGCTGATTTCCGTCAAGAAGTCACCCCAAAAAACATCCTGATGATTGGCCCCACTGGAGTAGGTAAAACTGAAATTGCCCGCCGTTTAGCTAAGTTAGCTAACGCGCCATTTATTAAAGTCGAAGCGACTAAATACACAGAAGTGGGTTATGTCGGTAAGGAAGTCGAGCAAATCATCCGCGATTTGACCGATATCGCCATCAAGCTGACCCGTGAACAGCAAATGGGTAAGTGTCGCCAACTTGCAGAAGAACACGCCGAAGAACGTATTCTTGATGCCCTGTTGCCTAAGCCGAAAAATGACTGGGAAAGCGCAGAAACCGACTCAGGCTCAAATACCCGCCAAGTGTTTCGTAAAAAACTCCGCGAAGGTCAATTAGACGATAAAGAAATCGATATTGACGTGGCCCAACCGCAAATTGGTGTTGAAATCATGTCGCCTCCGGGTATGGAAGAAATGACCAACCAGTTGCAAAGCCTGTTTAAAAACATGGGCCAAGCCCCCGCGAAACGTCGCAAGATGAAAATCAAAGAAGCCTTTAAGTTATTAATAGAGGAAGAAGCAGCTAAACTGGTCAACCAAGAAGATTTAAAAGAGCAAGCCATTGAAATGGTTGAGCAAAATGGTATCGTTTTTATCGACGAAATCGATAAAATCTGTAAACGCGGCGAAACCTCAGGCCCAGACGTTTCCCGTGAAGGTGTGCAACGTGATTTACTGCCGCTGATTGAAGGCTGCACGGTAACCACTAAGCACGGCATGGTAAAAACCGACCATATTCTATTTATCGCATCTGGTGCATTCCAGATGTCTAAACCGTCAGATTTAATTCCTGAGTTACAGGGTCGTTTACCGATTCGTGTCGAGTTAGATGCGTTATCAGCCAATGATTTTAAACGTATTCTTACCGAGCCACACGCATCACTAACCGAGCAATATATCGCGTTAATGGGTACAGAAGGCGTGAAAATCGAGTTCACCGAGTCGGGTATCGACAGCATTGCCAAAGCCGCATGGCAAGTGAACGAGCGCACAGAGAACATCGGCGCCCGTCGTTTACACACTGTGATGGAAAAGCTGATGGAAGATATCTCCTACGAGGCATCGGAAAAATCGGGCTCCGCCTTTGTTATCGACGCCGACTATGTTAGCGCCCACTTAGATAACTTAGTCCAAGACGAAGATCTCAGCCGCTTTATCCTTTAAACGGTAAGGCTGGTAAAGCTTGAACCTAGACAAAGGTTTGGTATGCCATTAAATACCAAGCCATCCAAGGGCAAAACTGTGATCACGGCTAAGGCATACTCTTTGTATCCTTAGCCGTTAATGGTTACAGTAATCAGGCATTATTTTAATGAGCCGTTATCTTATTTTAGCATTTTCTGGTAGCCAACCTATGACCACAGCAACGCCCAATGTCACCGATCTTAAACTGAAACGTAAATCACGCATTCTAGAAGTCAGTTTCGACAATGGTGAGCAATATCAGCTCAGCTGCGAGATGCTCAGAGTCTACTCGCCCTCGGCCGAAGTGCATGGTCACGGCAATCCTAAGCTGGTCACCCACAAGAAAAATGTCAACATCAGCGCCATAGAACCCGTCGGTAACTACGCAGTAAAAATCGTCTTCGATGACGGCCACGACACCGGCCTATTCTCGTGGAAAGTACTCTACGATCTCGCCACCCACCAAGTGGATCTATGGGAAAAATACCTCGCCCGCCTGCGCGCCGAAAAAGCCTCCCGCGAACCGCTGATAGCGATGAATATTAAGTACAACTAGCATGTTAGGTAGACGCCTAATTGTGTGATTTAAACAATTGGTGGCTAGTAAAATTGAGTGGCATTACAGCTAATAGCAATTTTCAATTTATTAATCGAGCCATTAAGCACTGCATTAACTTAATCATTTAATACCATTTTACGGATTAAAGTCGTGGGGCTTCACCCCACACCCGACCAAGAGGGGATCAACAGCAATTCCCTCTTGGATCTCCCTTGCCGCCCCTAGCGAAGTTACATGCATTAGATACTAGCCTTGGTCTTATGGATAAATTGCTATCGCTTCCGAAGGCAACGTCCCTGTACCTACGAAAGCTAGCCAGTCATCCATGACCGGGCTCACGCAATTTATTCCAACGCCCCGCGGCAACTTCGCAGGGGAAGGTGAACTTCTGTAACTTCTGTGTTGGCTGTTAATCCTAAAAGAATTTTGCATGCCCATCTTTCAGTTATCGACTTTATCACCAAGTAATGGTTTGTCATCGACAGTTTTCATGCTGTGCAACTCAAAGGCATTGACCTCGCCTTTGGTGATAAACTTGCGGCGAACGCGACGGCCACCTCCGTTTGCCTCTACCGTCTTTAAGATTACGAACTGTCATAACTACAACGAATCTCCAAGACGCACAAAATGAACGCTAATAGTAAATTTAATTATGCAATATAGTGCAATATTGCTATAGATACTGCAAAATACTCGTCCCGCAATGTGTAGTATTTAGTTGTGTTTAGACTAAAATAATCAGAAAGTTAACCTTACAATTAATGCAGTTTGTATAGTTGACTAACTAAGTAACGCAATAGGAGTTTTACCTATGGCTGTTTTTGCAGTGATGGTGACAGAAGACAATAGCGAAAAAGTAAAAAGTCTAAGTCTGAAGATTGCTCAAACATACCCAAACGAGTTCATGGAATTGAGCAAAGGCATTTGGCTGGTAAGTGCGCCAGAAATTTTTCAACCTAAGCTCGTTTTCGATGCTCTGCTTCCTGAGCACACAACTTCGAGCCTCGTAGTACCAGTGAATGCGTTTTGGGGAATACAAGATCCAAGTGTTTGGAACTGGATACAGCAAAGGATGAAATAATGGCTCAGGTAAAGAAACCACCTTCATTACAAAGTGAACCATCATCCAGTGGAGCATCTGAAAAAAGCCAACTGGACTGGGTGCTGCATAGCTTAACAGGCATTCAGAATGACATTTCATCAATGGATGAAAAAAGCTCATCCACCAATGAACGAGTAATTGAAATATCGTCGCGCATGGCCGCGATTGAAACCCATAATGCTTACACAGCTAAGTCGCTTGAAAGAATCGAGAAAATGCTAGACAAGCAGGAAGATTTAGCTACTGAACAATCAAAAGACATCAATAAAATCAACACTAAAATCGCGGTTGGCATCGCGATAGTGCTGACAGCAGGAGCAATTTTTGGCTGGATCTTAAATGGTCAGGTAGGTAAGTTGTCGGCATTTATGGAGCAGCAGAAAGAAGCTCAAAAATTAGAAGCATCGAAATCTGGTGAGCAACCACCGAAATAGGCAGCGTCACCAAAACAAAAAGGCACCTTTAGGTGCCTTTTTGTTATCTGTGTGACCCGTCCTAAATAACGTTGACACTTTTCAAACTCATTTTGAGAGGGGAAAACAGGACATCCACAACTATTTAATGCTTTAAGTGACCAATAGACAACTCAATAATCAAAGGAATAAACCTCCCCTCGGAGTTGCCGCAGGGCATTTGCGTTCGTTGCGTGAGCGAGGCATGCTCGTTCTCGTGCATCCATGCACTTCACGACATTCAGGCATCCTGCCTATCAGAAAATTTAACGAGCCACCCATTGTTAAATTTCTAAATGTGGTAGTAAGCATTACTCGGTTTGCTTTGCATGACTTGCAAACAATACAAAGAAAAGATGGGACAGGCAGAACTCTTTTGAGATTAAAAGCTAACACCAAAACTTCAGGAGTTCACCTTCCCCTGCGAAGTTGTCGAAATACGCAGATAGCTCTTAGTTGTTTGAGTGGGGCCGTGGCGACATCATGGATGATGGCGCAGGCTCGGGGGGACAGGGATGTCCCATCTGAGCCGTTAGGCAATTTTTATTGGAGTATGAGACCAGTCACTAATACATGTAACTTCGCTAGGGGCGTCTTGGCTGATGTGAAAACAATAGGCAAGAAGGATAGGACGAGCAGTCCTCTTTGGTCGACTCTTTATTAAAAAATCAGGGGGTGAATGTTCTGGTCTAATCCCATCGGACACTTAATTTTGAGACAGTATGGTCAATAAATTAAGAGGTCTATATGAGTTTAAAAAAATCACATAAGAGTTATCCGCAGGCATTTAAAGATGAAGCCGTC
>NZ_JBOZPB010000015.1:0-108071 GCF_050848685.1 Shewanella sp. MF08487 | reverse complement strand
AGCTAACATGTACTAATGACTCGAGAGGCTTAACCATACAACCCAGATGGGTTTTGCTAAGCCTTAGACGAATATCGACACTTGATAAAGTTGAAGACTCAAACAAAGCAAATCAGCTTTCCGAATTATTATTAACGTGGTCTCAGAGAGACACGGTAATAAACAGAATTTGCTTGGTGACAATAGCCTTGTGGAACCACCTGATCCCATCCCGAACTCAGAAGTGAAACGCAAACGCGCCGATGGTAGTGTGGGGTCTCCCCATGTGAGAGTAGGTCATCGCCAAGCGCCTAATTATCTCGATGAGATGTAACGAAGCCAGCTGAATAAGCTGGCTTTTTTGCGTCTGCAATTTGTTAAATCAGCGTTAATACAGAACATTGTTCTATTCGTTTTAGCTCTGGTCATTTCGCTAGTTCTTTACGTTTTTTCCTTCCTATATTTCAGACTTTTATACTCTAAGTTCATTATTTACATCAAGATCTCGCTTAGTTTGATAAGTCCTTTTGCTTAGTGGTTAGTTTCCCGTTAGCATACAAAAACTATTCACATTTTTGTTAAAGGCTGTCTGTTGCCTATGCTTCGTAAGCTTTCGCTCGCGGTACTGCTCCCTCTGTGTATGCTGACACTATATTTAGTGTTGGTCATAGGCGAGTACCTGTTTGAAAGCGATCAAGTGCGTGCTGAATTGGCGCAGCGACAATCGACACTGATAAAGCAGCAGTTGTTCCGGATGCAGAATGTGGTTCAATCGGCGCAGGCTTTACAGGATGTGGAGCGGATCGAGCAGGAGGTTTCCTTAGCTGCGCTGGATATGGGCACTATGGTTTATATCTTAGTTGATGCTGATAGCCGTATTCGTTTTGCAAACCATACTGTTTGGCGCGATAGCAATGCCATGCAAGTCATTGATGGTTATGATGCTACTCGTCATCGTGCTGTGGTTCAGGCTTTCCTGCCACAAATTCTCGTTAATCTCGAACGCTTAACTATTCAAGCATATTATCCCGTCGTGCCTCAGTATGGTGGTGCGGTTGATTTGATTTATCTTGAAGCCGATTTAGCGCCTTTAGTTGCCGAAGCTTCCGCTAAGTTACAACAACGTTTTATGCGGGTTTGGGGGCTGGGTGGATTATTACTGATTGGTTTTACCTTCATTCTCTATTTCCTGTTGATCCGTCCATTCCAAATATTAAGCGAGGCCGCTAAACAGGTAGGGACTTCTTCCTTTTCGACATCGATCCCTTGGAGCTCATCAGAAGTCTTATCATTGCAAGCCAGTTTGCAGCAGGTACATGAACGTTTGAGTCGTGCTGTGAAACAGTTGAATGACAGCGAACTGCGCTGGCTGTTTGCGGTGGAAGGCTCGCGGAACGGTATTTGGGATTGGGATATCAGCACGGGTGAGGTTTTTCTTTCTGATCGCTGGAAAGAGATGATCGGTTATGCGCCGGATGAATTAGCGGGCGTATTCCAGACTTGGGAAACGCGGTTACATCCCGATGATAGGGATATCGTACTTGATGCGTTGCAGGAGTACGTTAGCGGTAAAAGTAAGGAATTTGAAAGTGTCCATCGCCTGCGACATAGAGAGGGGCATTATGTGTGGGTGCTGGATCGCGGCATGCTGGTTGATTGGGACCCTCAAGGACGTCCTACTCGGATGATCGGCATTCATATGGATGTGTCAGAAAGTGCCAAGAACCATGCTGCGATTAATGAACTTGTGGATCAATCTGTTACGGGTCGCAAGATGTTACCCGATGTCTTTATGGCGCGACTATCGCAATTTTTAACCCAAGGTAATAGTTCAGGTCAATGGGGATCATTGCTGCTTGTTGAGGTGGATAGGTTAGGCTTGGTCGCAACTTTAAACTCCCACGAATTAGAGCGTTTACTCACGCAAGTGGCTGCACGTCTATCGAGTTATTTCACTGAGAATATTACCGTTGGCCGATTGGAGTCCGGTGATTTTGTTTTGCTGGCTAAAGACTTAGCGATAGATGCTTCAGTGGCTGCGCGTCGTGCTTTAGCGCTTGCGAGTGAGTTAAGGCAAGTGATTGCTCGACCATTCCATTACGGTCATCATCACTTTGAGCTCAGCGCGAATGTGGGGATTTGTTTGCTCGACAGCATAGAGACCTTAGATCCAGCTTTAGTCATGCGCCGCGCCGAGTTAGCAGCCTTGAGTGCTAAGCAACCTGGGCAAGCGGGATGCGCTTTCTATCATGCTGAGATGGATTTACGTCAGAGCCGTGATGAACAGTTACAGCAGGAATTACAGATAGCATTACAGCAAGATAGCATGACGTTAATGTTCCAACCTGTGATGAATGCGCACAGTGAATTGGTCTCGGCTGAAGTGCTTACGCGTTGGTATCGTGCCGATGGCGAGTTTATCCCGCCTGCAGAGTTTGTAGCGTTAGCCGAACAGGGAGGAATGATTGCTGAACTCGATTTTTGGGTCGCTAATCGTGTGTGTCAGTTTATTCAGACATCCCATGCCCAAGGCCGGAGTTTGCCGACTTTAACTCTTAATATCAGTGCATTCTCATTTGGTCAGGCAGATTTTGTTGATGCATTGGTTGCGTTAGTTAAAGAGCATGGCATTACGGCTCATCAACTGGGTATTGAACTCAATGAGGCCGCATTGTTAATGCAACCACAGTTTGTGGCTGAGCGCGTGTCTAAGTTAGTTGATGCAGGGATAGGCATCGTCCTCGATCATTTCGGTTCTGGCTCGAGTGCTTTAAGTTGTTTAGCCAACCAGCCATTAGTTGCGGTTAAATTGGATATGAGTTGTATTGATTCATTAGCCGCAATGCCACAAAGAGTGAAGGCGTTAATTGTCTCTGCGCAGCAGTTTAATTTGCACGTGGTGGCTAAAGGCGTTGAATCACCCCAACACTATCAAGCCTTTGTTGAATTTGGCTGTGATGGTTATCAGGGCTATTTATTCAGCCGAGCGCTAAACCAAGCGGACTTTATCCAGCTTGTTTGTCCTCGTCCTTTATTGCGAAGCGTTTAAAGAAGTCGAGCGCATAATTTAAGGCTTGGTTCCGATAGGCGTCTTTTTCCATAAAAATCTCATGGGCAGCCCCTGCGATCACCTTCAATTGGCAATGAGTGCTCACCGCAAGATTTTGGGCCGCATTATCAACAATCTTATCTTCACTCGCTTGTAGTATCAGGATCGGCGTGCGAATTTGCGCCGTTGCCAGTACGCAGGTGTCTGCCGCGTCTAAAGACTCTGTCAACCAACGGTTAGTTGGGGAACCGAGTTGTAACTTAGGGGCCGCGTCATACAAGTCTCGATAGGCTTGGTATCTACTTTGGCAATGGGTTAGCTCATTTCCTTTGAAGGGAACCGGTTTATAGTTTTGTCCTCCAAGCACATAGTTAGGTTCACCGCCATTGAGTGTGGTATCGAGTTTACTGGCTAACCAGCGCACGAATGCTTTTGGCATAGGTAATTTGATGCCATACATGGGCGCTGAAAATACCGCGGCGGTAAAAATATCGGGATGTTGTTTGAGATACAAAGTGCCAATCGCGCCACCCATTGAATGGCCAAGTAGCATGAGTTGTTTGTCGTTTTGCGGTAACACTTTCTTCTGCATAAACAGTGCAAAATCATCAATATAATCATTGAATCTTCGCACATGACCCATGTGTGGATTGATTGTCATACGATCCGACAATCCTTGGCCACGGTGATCGATGGCATAAACTGAGTAACCCTGTTGGTATAAGTCGAAGACCAATTCTTGGTACTTTAAATAGGATTCAACTCGGCCACTGCTGAGAACGATTGCGGTATGCGCTTGTGGCTGCTCTGCCATCATGTAAGCCAGCTTGATACCATCGGCGGTGATCAGTGTGTCTTGAACAATGCTTTGCCAGAAGGCTTGCTGCTCTGAGGTATTTAAATCGTGTTCAGTCGAAAATGTCGCTTTGGCTTGGCTCATACTCAGTCGCAAATCATTTGGCTTGAATGGTTTGCTAGAGTGTAACAGACAACCATGGGAGTCTGAAAATACCGACTCCCATGGTTGTGATTAACTTAGCGTGTCGCCTTTTTAGCTTCAATAAAATCATTGATTTGCTGTTCGAGGATCGACATAGGTACTGAGCCATTTTCAAGCACAGCGTCGTGGAAGGCGCGAATATCAAACTTGTCGCCGAGTTCCTGTTCTGCTTTAGCGCGTAACCGCTTGATCGTTAACTCGCCAATCTTGTAGGACAAAGCTTGTCCTGGCCACGAAATATAACGGTCAATTTCGGTCGTGACATTGTGCAGTGATAGCGCGGTATTGCTGGCCATAAAATCGATGGCTTGTTGACGGCTCCACCCTTGGGCATGCATGCCTGTGTCTACGACTAAACGCGCCGCCCGCCACATTTCATAGGTTAAGCGGCCAAAGTTACTGTAGGGATCTTGGTAGAAGCCAGCCTCCAAACCTAAGTATTCGCAATACAGACCCCAGCCTTCACCGAAGGCAGAGATATAGCCATAACGACGGAAGTCAGGGAGTGACGTTAGCTCAGAGTTGAGTGAAATTTGCAGATGATGACCGGGTACGGCTTCGTGCAAAGTTAAAGCTTCTAACTCGTAGAGTGGGCGCTTGTCCAATGCATAAGTGTTGACCCAGTAGTAACCGGGTTCGTCATCACTGTTCGATCCTGAATATCGGCCTGTGGTGTATTTCGGCGCAATTTCGGCGGGCACTGGTGCTATGCCATAGGGTTTACGAGGAAGTTTGCCGAAGTACTTAGGCAGCATGGCATCGGCTTTTTTGGCAATAAATGCCGCTTCTTTGAGTAACTGATCGGCACTTGTGGTGTAGAACTGGGGATCGGTCCGCAGGAAATGTAAGAAGTCGGCAAAGCTGCCTTTAAAGCCAACGGACTTGATGATTTGCTCCATCTCTTGGCGGATACGCTTAACTTCTTTTAAGCCCAGCTCATGCACTTCTGCCGACGTCATATTCAAGGTCGTATAGTATCGCACCCGATTCTCATAAAACTCAGCACCGTTAGGTAAGCTGCTGGCCGCGATATTTTCCCGTGCATTGGGAATGTACTCTTTAGTCATAAAATCATAGAAGTTTTGATATAGCGGCAGGACTTTTTGCTCGACTAAAGCGCGACCTTCTTGGGTCAGCTGAGTTTTTTGTGCCTCAGTGAAATAGCTGGGGTATTGCGTAAAAGGTTTGAAATAACCGCTCTTTTCCACAGGGACGATATAAGCACTGATACTGTCTTCAAAGCCATTGAGTGTCACTTTAGGCGGCGTTATTCCCTCGGCGAGTCCTTTTTTTAGCCAGTGAGTTTGCTGGGCGAAATAGGTCGGGAGTGCATTGAGTTTGGCAATATAGTTGCGGTAATCCTCAAGGGTGTTGAATCTTCCCTGTGCGATTGAGGTGATATAAGCGTGGAAGCCGCTTTCTGCGGTAATGGGCAAGTAATAATCTTTAAAGCGATACAGGTCGACATCGTTTTGGATCTGATCTTCCAGTATTTGAGCGTTAATCTTATCTTCTTTACTCAAACTGCTGCGGTCGAATGCTTTGAGCTGCGCTAATACTGCGATTTGGCCTTGATTGAGCTTAGCGAGTGCAGTTGGCGAGAGATCCGATAACTTTCCTGCGGCACTGGCATCGCCCATGCTGTAAGCCATTTCAGGACTCGCGCTGAGCTGTAATTGCCAGCTTTGGTCGATAATCGCCTGCAGCGCGGGAGCTATGGGCTCAACTTGCGATTGTGTTGCTGATATTGCCTGTGGCGCTGCGGTTTGGCTATTTTTTGTGGCTTGAGTGGCACTGCAGGCGCTTAATGCGCATATCAATAAACTGGGGGTTAAGAGTTTATGCATAGTCGATCTCTGATATTTTCGTTGTTATTGAAGTCATTATGCCTGATGAATACGGCAGTTCCTTGTATGGATATTAAGCAGAATTGTGACTGAATGTGAATTTAAATGCGTTTGGCGCATAAATGCCCCTGAAAATGCGTGTTAAACTTAGTGTCCGCCCGCGACCAAATAACAAAAGCATTGGCTGGGTAGTTCAAAGAGGGGTTAAATATGATTGATACATCCATTCCATTGGTGGATCTGCATCGTCACCTAGACGGTAATGTGCGAGTAAACACCATTTGGGAACTAGGACACCAACACGGCATTGCGCTACCTGCCGATTCTTTAGAGACTCTCGCACCGTTTGTGCAAATTCAGGGGAAAGAAACTAGCTTAGTCGCCTTCTTAAAGAAGCTCGATTGGATGGTTGGCGTACTCGCTGACTTGGATGCGGTTAAACGCGTTGCCTATGAAAACGTTGCCGATGCGGCGTTGTCTGGCTTAGATTACGCCGAGTTACGTTTTAGTCCTTACTATATGGCGATGAACCATAAGTTACCGATTGAAGGCGTAGTTGAAGCGGTAGTCGACGGCGTTAAAGCGGGCTTAAAAGACTATAACGTGAAGATCAATTTGATTGGTATTTTGTCACGTTCATTCGGTCAAGCCGCTTGTACTCAAGAACTTGAAGGCTTACTCGCCCATAAACAACATCTCGTGGCTATGGACTTAGCTGGAGATGAAATGGGTTTCCCTGGCGAGTTATTTAACGATCACTTTAAACGTGTTCGTGATGCTGAACTGGCGATTACGGCTCACGCCGGTGAAGCCGCGGGTTCACAAAGTATGTGGCAAGCGATTCAAGAACTTGGCGCGACGCGAATTGGCCACGGGGTGAACGCGATTCACGATCCTAAGTTGATGGAATATCTCGCTAAGCACCGTATTGGCATCGAATCTTGCCCAACCAGTAACTTGCATACTTCTACTGTGGCTTCTTACGCTGAGCATCCTTTCAGAACCTTTATGGATGCAGGCGTATTGATCAACTTAAATACCGATGATCCCGGTGTGAGCGCTATCGACATTAATCATGAGTATCGTATTGCTAAAGCTGAACTTAAATTAACCGATGCCGAGTTAGCGCAGGTGCAACGCAACGGCGTTGAAATGGCGTTTTTATCCGACAGTGAGCGTAAAGCGCTGTATGCCGCTAAGGTATAAGCTCTGAGTCATTAATAAAAATAGCTATAAATAAAAAATCCGACTCTAGAGTCGGATTTTTTTATGAGCGTTTACGAGTGCAGCGATAAGCGCTTTAAATCACGCGTGAGAATTGTTGCTGACGCGCTTTTTGACGATAGTAAAGGTCGAAACACATACAGATATTGCGGATCAATAAACGGCCAGTTGGGCTAATAGTGATCTGTCTGTCGACGATTTCAACTAACTTGTCATCGATAAATGTCTGCATTAACTTAAGATCTTCCGCGAAATAGGTTTCGAAGTTAATCCCCAATTTTTCATCAATTTTCGCCATATCCAGTTCGAAGTGGCAAATCAGCTGTTTAATCACTACGCGGCGGATTTCATCGTCACGGTTCAGGCTACAACCTTTCCACAAAGCATGGCCTTCCTTATCTATGGCTTCATAGTAAGGGCGGATATCTTTTTGGTTTTGCGCATAGCAGTCGCCAATCTGGCTGATGGATGACACGCCAAGACCTAACAAATCGCATTCTTCTTGGGTGGTATAACCTTGGAAGTTGCGGTGCAGTCTGCCTTCGCGCTGTAACTTTGCTAACTCGTCATCGGGTTTAGCAAAGTGGTCCATACCGATATATTGGTAGCCTGCGCCAGTTAAGGTCTCGATAGTTTGGTGCAGCATTTCGAGTTTTTGTTTTGGCGAAGGTAAATGCTCATCTTTGATCTTACGTTGTGCAGCAAAGCGCGCAGGTAAGTGAGCATAGTTAAATACCGACAGACGGTCAGGTGATAAATCTAAAACGCGCTGCATAGTGACGGCAAAGGTTTCTGGCGTTTGGTGTGGCAAACCATAGATTAAATCTATGTTGGTTGACACAAAACCCATGGCTTTCGCTTTGGCCATCAAGTCGAAGATAAATTGCTCATCTTGTTCGCGATTAACGGCAATTTGCACTTCTTTATTGAAATCTTGTACGCCGATGGAGATCCGGTTGAAGCCCGCTTCTTTTAACGTGTCGAGCATTGACAGTTCTATCTCGCGAGGATCGACTTCAATTGAGTACTCGCCTTCTTCCGCAAAGTTAAAGTTAGCTTTAATCAATGACGTAAGTTTAAGAATCTGCTCAGGATTTAAGAACGTAGGTGTACCGCCGCCCCAATGCATTTGGGTCACACTGTAATGTTTAAACAGGGGCGCACGTTTGATAATTTCTTGGCTTAAATATTCAATGTACTGATCGGCTTTGTGTTGGTGGCGGGTGATGACTTTATTACAGCCGCAGTAATAACAAAGCTTGGCGCAGAACGGGATATGAATATACAGCGACAGTTTATCGCTTTTGCTATTTTCAATGGCCGTCAGCAGGTTTTGTTCGGTAAATGCATCATCGAACTCTAATGCTGTCGGGTAAGACGTATAACGGGGACCGCTGTAGTTATATTTTTCGATCATCGATTGATCCCAGCTAATCTGAGTGGGCTGCTTCAAGATGTGTCCTCCGAGGGGTAAATTAGCAACAGGCGAAGTATGCAAGGTTCTTTGGTAAATAACCTTGATCTATGTTGTAAAAATGATGTCTGTTTTTTTAGAAGTGACGCAATATCTATCAAACAACGACGTTTGTCAGTGGGTCTTGGGTGATTATGTGCGCAGGTTCACGGGGAAAAGTAGCATAAGGTTGGGGCGGGTTTTATCAATATGACCCCAAAACCATAGTTAAATGGTTTTGAGGTGGAACAATTAGCGGTTTTAATGCATTGTTTTGGCTTGGTAATCCGACAGCTTTTTCGCATCATGACTAATGCCTTGCTCTAATGCCGCTTCAGACTTCATTCTGATTAAGTCTAACTTCATCCTTTCCTGCTTTGGCAGAGCTTGGCGAGCGTCCATTATGGGATGGTTTTTAATAAGCTCAAAGTGTTGGAATAATGAAGGATAATCAGGGGCCACTCGCTCACTCAATGACAGGATTTCAAATAGTCGCCCAATTCTAACCACGCCTTCTGATATTTCACAACGGTCTTCAATCATAGCGGTGGCGATATAGCGGATATCATCTAAAATTTGGGCGCGTTTCGCATTTGCAGTGACTTCGCGCTTGGCTTGTTCGGCCTGTTGACGTTTTTTTTGCTGCTTAAGTTTCAGGATTAAGAGGGTGGCGTAGCTACTGAGTGCAACTATGATAATAAAACCGAGAATAATGATAGCTGTTGACACAAAGACTCCTTATATGAACGGCATAGGGATCACAGTATAAATACCACGATCCCTATGGCTTAACACTTAGGTTAGAACTTGTCTTGATAATCTTTGAGCAAGTTAGCACCGGATTCAAACTTATCGAACAACTCATCGTCAGACAAGGATTTCGCTGGTGATGGAGGTGCGTCATCATCCATATCGTCGCTAATGCCTAGTTTAACCATCAGAGCTTCAATCTTATTCAGCTGTTGATCTAACCATTTTTGGTCTACATTGTTAAGGTCGCGACCTTCTTCTAACATATCTAGTAGCTGATTGAGTCTTGGATCTTCTTCCAATTTCAGTAGTGTTTGCTCGTCAGTCAACTTAACTTGTTTTACTTTAGGCTGAGCGACTACTACCGCTGCAGGGATCGCTAATGCCACAGGTTTTTTGCTGCCATGACGAGGATCTTTTTTCTTCGCAGACTGCTGTTGCGACGCTTGCGCTAAAATTAAATCTTCATTATGACGACTACCAGATTTATTACCTGATTCCTTCTCTTTGCGTTTGCCAGTTGCCACAGCGCGATCTTGCTTTTTCACTCTTGGCTGTAACTTAGGGCTGTTCTCGCCGCCCTTGCGTGTTTTCTTGCTACGAGACATGGTCTTCTCAATTGTTTACAACGTATGGCCCCGCAGACTAAGGTTGAGCTTGTCTACAAGGTGCGAAATTAGGCCGAGTGTTATACCAGATTATGATGTTTTTTGCATCAAAACGAGATCCTTTGCGGCAAATAATAGCTCAAAATCGCTATTGTTTGCTAGGTACTCGAAGGTTTGTCGTTGGTAAAAGCTCACATGGGTGAGGTTATTCTTATAATGCCACTTGCCAAAACCATCTAATTCAGTCAGTAAGGGGGTGCTTATCGCTAACCAACCGCCGCAATGCAGTAGACGAGAGAGTAATGCCCACTCTTTTATTGGGTACTGAAAATGCTCAAAAACACGATAACAACAGATAAAATCATATTCTTGCTTTAACACATCATGATTAGGGGCAAAAAAGGGATCATATTGATTTAATTTATGGCCCGTATTTTCTATGGTTGCTAGGCTTTCATTATCGAGAGTGCGTCCAAAATTCAAGCCCAATAAGCTGCCAGCCTTTTGCTGTTCTAACTGTGCTAATAGTAGCAAAATAAATTGCGATAACTGTTTTTGCTTTGATGCAATGCGTGAACGGCCATATCTTTGCTTCTCAGCCGCTGGGGGTAAATGGCTGTTAGGATCAGCAAAGGTTAACTCACATGTCTTGCAAACATAAAAACTCCGCTTTTTATCTTGATAAAGGAGTTGTGTCTGACTGTTATGACAAAGAGGGCATCTGTGCATTGAATCTGCTGAAGTGGTGATTAAGGCTTTGATTGTACCAATTATATTAGTTGAGTGCACATTTTAGGCAAGGTAGATGTATTTCATCTAATAAAAAAAGGCGGCAGTTAAACTGCCGCCTTACAAAGGGTGCTTTGCACCTTATCCTGATTCCAAGTATCCATACTTGCTATGCGACTTTCCCGGTCGGTATCCTTCTTTTTTTTACTGCTTTCCCTGCATCTTATTGTTAATGGTCTTCCAGACACTTTATTTTTTTCTGTTGCCATCCTGACCACAGTTTCCGTAGATAGTCTCGCGACACATCTTTTATAGCTTCGTCATCATTGACGTTTAGTTAACCATCCATGTTACTTAAGTATCTTCCAGTGATAACAAGCATCCAGCCAGTGCATCCTAAGCTTATCGCTTCCTTTGCTACAGTTTACATCATGTAAACTGTGTCCTGATGGGGCAAGTTACCCTGAGTGTAAGGTGTTTTGCTAGAGGCAAATTGGCGTTATCGGCCATTCCTTACAAAATTGTGCTGGCCTGGATTCTAAATAGAAATCACGACTCTATTGTTATTATTTTAGAGTGGCCTTAAGTATATTATTGTTATTAAGTGTCTTTATTCTTATATCTTAAATGTTAATATACCGAAAACTGTGAGTTATTTTTAATCTTATTGTACAAACAGATGGGTTTATCTCGGTACGGGGCTTATTAAATAGAAATCTGTGATCTATGTCAAGCACCAATATTTGCAGTTTACGTCCACGTCAACTTGATGGTGTAAAAAAAGGGTGACAGTGCACCCTTTTTTAGCTCATCTAAATTACTTCAAGGTTGAAAGGTATTTAGATAGAGCATCAATATCACTATCGTTTAATTTTTTAGCGACATCTTGCATCATACCGTTCAGGTCGTTGTGACGACCGACTTCGCGGAATTTAGTTAGTTGGATCTTGATATAACTGGCATGTTGGCCTGCCAATGTTGGGAAGCCAGCAAGTTCGGCGCCTTTACCATCAGGACCATGACATGCCATACAAGCAGTAATGCCACGGGAAACATCGCCACCTTTGTAAAGTTTAGCGCCGAGCTCAGGAACATCTTTCGCTTCAGCTACTTGGATCGCTTGGCTAGAAAAATATGCGCTAATGTCGAGAATATCCTGATCGCTTAGGGGCATTGCCATGCCACTCATGATAGGATCCATACGACCATCTTTACCGCCCGTTTGTGCGGCACTACGGAAATCATGTAGTTGCTTTTGGAGGTAAGTGGCGTGTTGGCCCGCAAGTTTAGGGTACATATCGATCATACTGTTACCGTCCATACCATGGCAGGCTGAACAGACAATGATTTTCGTTTTTCCCGCTTCAGCATTACCTTCAGCAATCGCAGGTGAAGATATGGCGGCAATTACAACAGACAGCGCAAGAGCTAGCTTTTTCATGGCGTTCCAACTTCTGGTTAAGATTATTATCCTGAGCTTACTAGGGTGACCCGCAAGCGTGGTAAAATATGATTAATGTGATCGGAGTAATATTTTACACGAAAACGTGGGAAAGTAAGTAATTCTTCATAAATTATGGTATTGCGTAGAAAAATTCCGGAGTAAATAGTGACTGAATCTCGTATAGATTTTCGTAGGGCAAAGTTTTTAATCAGTGCACCTGACATTGCACATTTGGATCAATATCTGCCCGGCGATGTTGGTGTTGAGATTGCATTTGCTGGCCGTTCTAATGCTGGAAAGTCTAGTGCACTCAATGCATTAACTGAGCAAAAAAGTTTAGCTAGAACGAGTAAGACGCCTGGGCGAACTCAATTAATCAACGTATTTGAGTTAGATGCTCAGCGCCGTTTAGTTGACTTACCGGGTTATGGTTTTGCACAAGTCCCACTTGCGTTAAAAAATAAATGGCAGCAAGCATTGGGTGAATATTTGCAAAAGCGTGCTTGTTTAAGCGGTGTAGTGGTTCTAATGGATATACGTCATCCACTGAAAGATCTGGATATGCAGATGATCGAGTGGGCGGTGGCGAGTGAAATCCCAGTGTTGGCTTTGCTAACGAAATCAGACAAATTAGCTCAAAGCGCTAAGATGAAAACCGTAAATGAAGTGCGTCTGGCGTTGAGTGAGTTTGGTGACTGGGTACAAGTTGAACCTTTTTCATCACTCAAGGGGACTGGAAAGCCTAAAGTGTTAGCGATTCTAAATGAATGGTGTCATCCGCAATGGTTGACTGATGAGTTAGATGCGGCGAACAACGCCGAATAATATTGCCTTTTTTGGCATACATGGTCGAGTTTGACTGTGTATGCCGCCCTTCTATTTTTCCTGCAATTTTTTCTTATATTTCCTTCTTGTTAAACTTTTATCCCTACTAACTTTTCGTCAATTTCAGGCAAAAAAATAGCCGACGACATTGTCATCGGCCAAAAATATTAGCTCTTTTGGGGAGAAGCTAAATTCAACAAGACTCAAGCACCACCAAATTAGCTTCAATGGTTCTCAATGAAACTAGCATACAGCTAATTTACTTTTTATTAAAGTAAATACTCTAAAATTTACCTAAAGTCTGAAAAAAGAGCAAAAAAAAGCCTCAGCAAACAAGTTGCTGAGGCGCCAGAATTTGGCTCATCACTATAAGTGAAATAAAGGTCTGAAAGATAGAACATCTTAACCTCTGTACCCTACGCAGAGAATATTACTCCATTTATCTTTAAATGGAAAACAGTTTTTTCAAAAAAGAGGTAATTATGTGCACTGGATCTCAGGTTATGAGTGAAAAATCATCTTAAATTGATCTTAAAATTTCATTTAAAATGCTTAATCGGCTGATTTAGCGGGATAATCCGAAATTTATATACAAAAGAGATCAATATTTGAGATTTAATGTTTTTACTCTAAATCTGGCTTAATGTTTTAGTGTACGCGTGAGAGAACAACCGTTATGACACTTTTGAGCATATATGGTTGGCTTTAACGCAGTTTCGATTCGTGTAATCACACCCTTGAGTCTCCATCTACTACGGCAGTGTATCGATGAACTCTACTGCTAAATGTATCAGGTAAAGATTGTTTGGCTGTGAGCTATGCATGTTGCTGTCGATGCAGTTTTGCCTAACTTAATGATCTGATTTGTATTGTGGAAGGATAATTTGCGCACAGTGATAAAAGGGACTCAGTGCTGATGTGCTTAGAGATGATTAAGACTGGAGAGAGCTAACCTGAGCTCAAAATATTGAATTCAGGTTAGCTTTATTTACTTTAAATCTTATTGATAGTGCTGGTTTTGATGTCACTAAGGTTAGTGGGCTTCATCCCAGTTATTACCAATGCCTGCTTCGGCAAGCAGTTCAACATCGAGATCGGCGGCTTGTGCCATCAAGGTGCAGATGGTCTTTTTAAGCGCTTCTGCTTTATCCGCATCGACTTCAAACACCAATTCATCGTGAACCTGCATGATCATAGTGATTTCGCCTTGGGTTTCTGTCTTGATCCACTGGGCGATATTGATCATGGCCTTTTTGATGATGTCGGCAGCCGTGCCTTGCATGGGCGCGTTAATCGCAGCACGTTCAGCGCCTTGGCGGCGCATCGCATTACGATCACGGATTTCAGGTAAATAGAGACGACGACCAAATAGAGTCGATACGTAACCTAGGTCGGCTGCACCCGCGCGCGTTTCTTCCATATAACGTAATACGCCAGGATAACGGGCAAAGTAGGTGTCGATATAGGTTTGTGCTTCATGGCGCGGGATATCGAGCTGGCGCGCTAAACCAAAGGCTGACATGCCGTAAATTAAGCCGAAGTTAACCGCTTTGGCGCGGCGACGCTGTTCTGTGGTTACTTCATCAAAGTCAGTGCCAAACACTTCGGCAGCCGTAGCTCTGTGAATGTCTTTGCCCTCGGCGAAGGCTTTGAGTAAGCCGGCATCTTGGGATAAATGCGCCATGATCCGTAGTTCGATTTGCGAGTAGTCGGCAGCCAAAATTTTACGACCATCAGGTGCGATAAAGGCTTGGCGAATACGGCGACCTTCTTCGGTGCGGATAGGAATATTCTGCAGGTTAGGCTCGCTCGATGATAAGCGTCCTGTTGCCGCATTGGCCTGATGATAGCTAGTGTGCACACGACCCGTTTTAGCGTTGACCATTAGTGGCAGTTTATCTGTGTAAGTGCTCTTTAATTTAGATAGGCTGCGATGTTCGAGGATCACCTTTGGCAGAGGGAAATCTAACGCCAATTCGACCAACACTTCTTCTGCGGTTGATGGTGCGCCCTTGGGAGTCTTTTTGGTGATCGGATAACCTAGCTTTTCAAAAAACAATACTTGCAGTTGCTTAGGCGAGCCAAGGTTAAATTTCTCACCGGCAATGTCGTAGGCTTTCTCTTCTAAGGTATCGATTTTACGCGCTAGCTCGTCGCTTTGTTGGCCGAGTAACATGCTATCGATTAATACCCCTTGGCGTTCAATATCCGACAATACTTGGATCAGCGGCAATTCGACTTCGGTAAACATAGCGGCCAGTTCCGCTTCTTTTTCGAGTCTTGGCCACAAATGTTGGTGTAAACGCAGGGTGATGTCGGCATCTTCGGCCGCATAAGGCGCAGCCGTTTCCAGTGGAATTTGGTTGAAGGTCAGCTGTTTTGCACCTTTACCGGCGATTTCTTCAAAGCTGATATTCTTATGGCCTAAGTACTTGAGCGCTAAGCCATCCATATCATGGCGCGAAGCTACTGAGTTGAAGACATAGGATTCGAGCATAGTATCGAAAGCGACGCCCTGCAGTTTGATACCCGCATTGGCTAAGATACTGATGTCGTACTTAAGATTTTGACCGACTTTCTTAAGTTTTGGATCCTCAAGCAGTGGACGCAGTTTTTCAAGCGCGACGGTTTTATTGATTTGAGTCGGCGCGCCAACATAATCATGGGTCAAAGGCAGATAAGCCGCTTTTCCTGCCTCAACGGCGAAGGAGATCCCGACTAATTCCGCCACCATGTAATCTAAGCTGGTGGTCTCTGTATCTACCGCCATCAAGTCGGCTTCTTTAAGCTTAGCAATCCAAGCGTCTAATTCGGCTTCCGTGAGAATGCAGTCGTACCGTGTTGCAATAGCTTCGACTGGAGTCGAGTCTTCTTGTGTCTCGAATGCCGCATCAATTGGGGTATTTGCAGTGATTTTGTTATCTAAGACTTCGGCTAACCAACGCTTAAACTCCATCTCGCCGTAGCATTTGATCAGTTCATCTTTGTCCGCAGGCTTGATGGTGAGTTCGTGCCAGTCTTGCTCAAGTTCGACATCGGTTTTAATGGTGGCGAGTTCGTAAGAAAGCTTGAGCATATCGGCATTTTCAATGATCTTCGCCGCCATGGTTTTAGAACCCCTAAAGCCGAGCTCGGCGACTTTTTCGGGTTCCGCTAATAAATTACTCACGCTGCCGGCTCCTGTGAGCATAGCGAGCGCTGTTTTCTCACCAACGCCGGGTAAGCCGGGAATGTTATCGGCCTTGTCGCCCATCAGCGCGAGCAAATCTATGATACGGTCTGGACCAACACCAAATTTAATCGCGACTTCTTCTGGGCCCATTATGGTGTCTGTCATGGTGTTGATGAGCGTGACGTTCTCATCGACTAACTGCGCCATGTCTTTATCGCCAGTGCTGATAAGCACTGCACGGTTTTCTAAACTGGCTTGGCGAGCAATAGTGCCGATCACGTCATCGGCTTCGACGCCGGAAATCGAAATCAGTGGTAAACCCAGTGCACGAATAATGCGGTGTAAAGGTTCGATTTGCGAACGTAGATCATCAGGCATAGGTGGGCGCTGTGCTTTGTATTCGCTGTACATGTCATTTCGGAAAGTTTTGCCCTTGGCATCGAACACGACAGCGATATGGCTTGGTTGATAGCGAGTCAGTAAGCTGCGTAACATATTCACTACGCCATAAACGGCACCGGTTGCTTCGCCCTTTGAGTTTGTCAGGTGAGGAGGCGCATAATAAGCGCGATACAAATAAGAAGATCCATCCACAAGCACAAGTGGGTTTTTAGCGACGGTTGGCATAGGTATTTTTCGTTTATCGATGACTTAGATGGCGCTAAGCATGCCACAGAAGCACTATTTCAGCCATGGCAAAATGACTCCCAGCCTGTGGATAAGTCTGTGAGTGAAAAAGTCAACTGAGAATAATGGCGATGATTACGGCTTAATGCGATATTTTTAAGTTGTTGTTTTTTATGTTTATAAAAGAATTTTGTGAGTTGAATACTGTTTCTTGAAAAATATTCCTAATTTGTGGATTTTTTATTGACTCCGTAAAATACATCTAAGAATTGGCTTAATTTTCGGCACCCGTCAGATTCGACGAATTAAGTTAGCACGATTTCTAATCAGATCAACTAGTATGTTTGTATTTTGTTAAAACTTAATCACATAAGAAGGATATTTTTAATGAAAAAAGTCGCAGTGTTACTCAGTGGATGCGGTGTTTTTGATGGCACAGAGGTCCATGAATCAGTTTTAACACTTTTATGTTTGTCTCGGGCGGGAGCTCACTACCAATGTTTTGCACCTGATATCAAACAGCTGCATGTGGTTGATCATTTAACGGGTGAGGTTGATGCTGCTACAAGTCGTAATGTGTTGGTGGAGTCGGCGCGTATTGCCCGTGGCGAAGTTAAATCGACTATTGAATTAGATATCGCCGAATTTGATGCCTTGATTATTCCTGGTGGTTTCGGCGCGGCAAAAAATTTGTGTAACTTTGCAACGAACGGCAGTGAGTGCGAAGTGAATCCACTGGTGGCTGATTTTATTGGTGAGTTTATTGCGACGAAAAAGCCCGTTGGTTTTATCTGTATTGCTCCTATGATGATCCCGCGTTTATATCCCCACGGTGTAAAAGGC
This sequence comes from Shewanella sp. MF08487, assembly GCF_050848685.1. Taxonomy (NCBI): domain Bacteria; kingdom Pseudomonadati; phylum Pseudomonadota; class Gammaproteobacteria; order Alteromonadales; family Shewanellaceae; genus Shewanella; species Shewanella sp. MF08487. Next base: position 90,521 of record NZ_JBOZPB010000015.1, on the reverse strand, counting down.
ACTATCGGTAATGATAGCGATACTGTCGCAGCGTTTAATTTGATGGGCGGTGAGCATCAAGTTGCAACAGTACATGAGATAGTCGTGGATGAAGCTAATCGGATTGTCAGCACTCCCGCTTATATGTTGGCTGGTAATATTGCTGAAGCGCATTCAGGCATCGAGAAGTTAGTCGTTAAGCTACTAGACATGACTGATCAGAGTTAGTTTGAGCGGTTTGTAGAGGAGTGAAGCGAGTCAGTGAACCAAGATAAATTTCAGGATTTATCTTGGTTCACTATATTAGATTGAGTTATTAGATTGAGCTCGAGGATTTGCGGCTATCAAATAAACCTTGGGCTAACCCTATGAGTAAGCCACCAATGTGGGCACCGTTCGCAACGGCAACCCCTAGAATATCCGTGAATCCCAATGCCAGCCAAATCATCATAAAGGCCATATATGATGGTGGAAAGTCTATTCCAGCTGCGGGTTTACGTATTCCCATGACCCAAGTGTAACCCACTACGGCATACACAACGCCGGATAGCCCGCCAAAGTTGGGTCCACCGACATAATATTGAATGACGTTTGGCAGTGTTCCTGCGACAAACAGCAGGATTAGCAATGGTGCAGTACCAATACGGGTTTCGATTTTGCCACCTAAATACCACCACCAGAGCAAGTTAAAGATGATGTGCATGGCTGAAAAATGCAGCAGGCTCGGAGTGAAAACGCGCCAGAACTGGCTGAACTCTGAATTTGGTACCGCGCCAAAATAGGACAGTGCTGCGTAGGTTTGGTTGGCGAACCCTAAGTTCATCGCCGCAAAAATGAGTACGCAAGCCGCAAATACGATCAGCGTGACTGGGCCTGCGCCAGTAATAAATTGGGTAAACAACTGCAGCGAAGGGGCACCATAATCGAGTTTGGTTTGGGTATCGCCGTGTTCCCATGAGGCTTGCAGATATTTATTGTCGTAAGGGTGAGCAATAAAGTGGGCAAACTCTTTGCGTGCTTGCTCCACATTTTTGTCATGAATGACGAGAATGGCGACACCCTGAACCAGCGGCTCAATTTGGCAGTCAATGTCTTCCCCTTTGAGGTAATCGACAAATGCCTGCGCGGCTCTGCTGTTGGGGAGTCGGCCAATTTCTATCATGCATTTGCCTCATGCCAAGCACTGTAGCCGCCATCTAAACTGTAAACGTCATCAAAACCTTGTTCGCATAAATACTGCGCCGCATTTTGGCTGCTCATGCCGTGGTAACAAACCACCACCAGTGGGCTATCCATATCGGCTTGGCTAATAAATTGCGCTAGGTTTTCGTTATTCAGGTTAGTTGCACCTGCAATATGGCCGTTGGTGAAGCTATTGCCATCGCGGATATCGACGATTTGCACTGGCTGTGCTTCGGTCATTTGCAGCAATTGATTAACGCTTAAGTGTTTAAAGGAAGACATAATAAAACCTGACAAAGCTAAGAGATGGAAATCAAGATGGGATAAGTGTGCAACAAGGGGCTGCGAGTGTACAGCCCCATCTATACCCAAGCTATCTGAAGATACGAATCCTGCATCTTCAGGTCGTTTGGGTATAAGTAATGCTCTGCAGGATTAATCCCAGCTGAGGATCACTTTACCCGATTGGCCCGAGCCCATAGCGTCGAAACCTTGTTGGAAATCATCAATCTTGAAGTGGTGAGTGATGATAGGTGAAATATCTAAGCCTGATTGGATAAGACTGGCCATCTTGTACCAAGTTTCGAACATTTCACGGCCGTAGATGCCTTTAATGACTAAACCTTTGAAGATCACCTTGCTCCAGTCTATGGCCATTTCACCACTTGGAATACCTAGCATAGCGACTTTACCGCCATGATTCATGGTATCTAACATGGCGTGGAAGGCTGATGGTACGCCAGACATTTCTAATCCAACGTCGAAACCTTCGGTCATGCCCAATTCTTTCATCACGTCTTTTAGGTTTTCTTTTGATACGTTCACCGCGCGCGTGGCGCCCATTTTACGGGCCAGCTCTAAGCGGTATTCGTTGACGTCGGTGATCACCACATGGCGCGCACCTACGTGACGACATACTGCAGCCGCCATGATGCCGATGGGACCTGCGCCGGTGATCAACACGTCTTCACCGACTAAATCGAAGGATAATGCTGTGTGCACAGCGTTACCAAACGGGTCAAAGATTGAGGCTAAATCATCGCTGATATCATCAGGGATTTTAAAGGCGTTAAAGGCGGGGATAACTAAGTATTCTGCAAATGAACCTTCACGATTGACACCCACGCCAGAGGTGTTACGGCATAAATGGGTGCGGCCTGCGCGGCAGTTACGGCAGTGGCCACAGGTAATATGACCTTCGCCAGACACGCGGTCGCCTATCTTAAAACCACGAACTTCTTGACCTATATCAACCACTTCGCCTACATATTCATGACCAACAACCATAGGGACTGGGATGGTTTTTTGTGACCATTCGTCCCAGTTGTAGATGTGCATGTCGGTGCCACAAATCGCGGTTTTTTTAATTTTGATCAGCAGATCGTTGTGGCCCATCACTGGCTTAGGCGCATCGACTAACCAAATACCTTTTTCGGCTTTTAACTTGCTTAGTGCTTTCATTGTCTCAAGTCCTAAATAGGGGGTTAAATTATGCCCATTTCTTTGGCAATACGGGTAAAGGCGGCGATCGCTTTGTCGAGTTGCTCACGGGTATGTGCCGCTGACATTTGCGTACGGATACGGGCTTGTCCCTTAGGAACTACTGGGAACGAGAAGCCAATAACATAAATATGTTCTGTTAATAAGCGGTTAGCAAAGTCGCCTGCCAGTTTTGCATCGCCAATCATCACAGGGATAATCGCGTGGTCGGCGCCGCCCAAAGTAAAGCCTGCTGCTGACATTTGTTCGCGGAAATAACGGCTGTTTTCCCATACGGTTTCGCGCAGGGCTTGGCCTGATTTGAGCATTTCTAACACATGGATAGACGCAGTTACGATTGACGGCGCTAATGAGTTAGAGAATAGATAAGGGCGTGAACGCTGGCGTAACCAATCGATGACTTCTTTTTTACCCGAAGTGAAACCGCCCGATGCGCCGCCTAAGGCTTTGCCTAAGGTGCCAGTGATGATGTCGACTCTGTCCATCACATTGCAATATTCGTGGGTGCCACGACCGTTCGCGCCGATAAAGCCCACAGCGTGAGAGTCATCTACCATCACCAGTGCGCCGTATTTATCGGCTAAATCACATACGCCTTTAAGATTAGCAATCACGCCGTCCATCGAGAATACGCCGTCAGTGGCGATCAAGATGTTACGGGCGCCAGCGGCTTTAGCGGCAATTAACTGGACTTCTAAATCGGCCATGTCGTTGTTGGCATAGCGAAAACGCTTCGCTTTACATAAACGTACGCCGTCGATGATAGAAGCATGGTTTAACGCATCGGAAATAATGGCATCTTCTGCATCTAATAAGGTTTCGAATAGACCGGCGTTCGCATCAAAACATGAAGAGTAAAGAATGGTGTCTTCGGTGCCGAGAAATTCGCTTAGGCTAGCTTCTAGCTTTTTATGTATGTCTTGGGTGCCGCAAATAAAGCGCACCGACGCCATGCCAAAGCCGTGGCTTTCTAAGCCTTGTTGGGCTGCTTTGATTAGCTCAGGGTGATTGGCTAGGCCTAAATAATTATTCGCGCAAAAGTTAACAACTTCTTGCTGATTAACTTGAATAGCTGTTTGTTGTGGTGAGGCAATAACACGCTCGCTTTTATATAAACCTTCAGCTTTTATATCTGCAAGTTGTTGATTAATCTGTGTGTAGAAAGAGGTAGAGGCCACCTGATATCTCCTTAGTTAACTTTATTCTGATTTTGGGAGTGACGGCATTCTAACTCTAAAGCTAATTGGTCTACAGCCTTTTTTTAATGCAGGTTCGTAAGATAAATGTGTTCAGGAATAAAGTGATTGTTACATTATAAAAACTAATGATTAACATGAGTTTCTATAACAAGAGTGCAGATAGTTTTGTGTATTTATAACGAAAAACAGCTCGCACTCAACGCTATGATGGCTTTGGTTTTTGTGTTGAATGCGAGTGCTTTAATATAGATTTTTTGGGTAACTCTAGTGCGGTTCTGGGGTGGCTAAGTCTTGATAATGCTGCTCTAGGCGAGTAAACGTCGCGACGGAAGTCGGCGTGGCATAGGCTTTAAAAATCATTAGTACTCTTAAAACACCTTCATAAAGCGTCGCTTTAGTAATGGTTGACGTGCTGGATTGCGTGAGTTGATAACCAATCCAAAAGCTGACAATCATCTTGATGGTATCGGCAAGTGGCGTAATTTTATCGGTATCTAAGTTTAAAAAGCCATCTTGTTTCAGTTTATGTAACACATGACTCGAACGCGTTAATACCTGCTGCTGGGCATGCAAATAGCGCTTTTTTAGCACTTCGTCGCGGGCAAGAATATCCGCAAGATTGGCGTACATAAAACGGAATTGCCATAGGGTATAGAACATCGCATCGAAATAGCCGATTAATAATTCCACATCTACTTGTTTATCTTCATAGGGTTGGAAACCCGATTCGAGATGATTCTCATATAGACTGAAAATACAGCGGATAATGTCTTCTTTATTGCGAAAATGGTAATAAAGATTCCCGGGACTCATATTTAAGTGAGCAGCAATGTGATTGGTGGTGATGTTTCTTTCGCCATGCTCGTTGAACAGTTCAAGACTGGCATAGATTATTTTGTCGCGGGTTTTCATAAGTTATCCAAATTGCTAGTGAACGCCACATAATTGATCAAAGAAAGCTAACCAACGACCGCCGAACTGCTGGTAAATTATCCCTAATTTGGTGCATATGCTAACATTGCCGCTATTCATCAGGCAAAACTCATAAGCACGTTTTTAATGAATCGTTTTCTCTATTCCACGATCTTATATTTATTATCCCCTTTGCTAATCGTCTATTTAGCATTTCGTGCTATTAAAAGCCCTGATTACCGCGGTCGCTGGGGGGAACGTTTTGGATTAACCCGACTTAAATCGACGGATGTACTGATCCATTCTGTGTCTATGGGGGAAACGCTTGCGGCAATTCCCTTGATCCGTTTGATTATGCAATCACACCCTGAGCTAAGCATTACGGTTACCACAACCAGTCCAACGGGGTCTGCCGAAGTGCGCAAAGCCTTTGGTGACTCAGTGCAACATTGTTATTTACCCTTTGACTTACCTTGGTGTGTGGGGCGTTTCTTGCGCCAAGTCTCGCCTACGTGGTGCATTATCATGGAGACTGAGCTATGGCCTAACTTAGTCGCTACTGCAGCAAAACAAGGTGTGCGCTTGATGTTGGCCAATGCACGTCTATCGGCCAAGTCGGCGGCGCAATATGCTAAGCGTCCTAAACTCAGTCGACCTATGTTGCAACGACTCGATGTTATTGCGGTGCAGACTCAAGTAGAAGCGCAGCGTTTTATCGAGTTAGGTGTATCGCAGGACAGAGTAACAGTATGCGGTAGCTTGAAGTTTGATCTCAGTATTACGCCCGAGCGTTTAGCCAATGCCAAGCAGCTACGTCAAGCTTGGGGGCGTGAAACCTCGCCGATTTGGGTCGCTGGCAGTGTGCATCCTGGAGAATTTGACGCCATGCTCACCACCCACAGGCAATTATTGGCTCAGTGGCCCGATGCCTTGCTGATTATTGCACCGCGTCATCCTGAGCAGTTTTCTGCTGTTGCTGAGGTTGTTGCCAGCCAAGGTTTTGAATCTGTTCGCCGCAGCGGTAATCTTCCTGTGGCGGCCACGACTCAAGTGCTGGTAGGCGATACCATGGGTGAACTTCTGACCTTTTATGGCGCCGCGGATCAAGCTTTTGTAGGTGGTACGCTGATCACTAACGGTGGTCATAATCCCTTGGAGCCTGTTGCTATGGGCGTGCCTGTTATGGTGGGGCCGAACCATTGGGACTTTGCCCAAATTACGCAGATGTTGGCGGATGCTGGTGGGTTAAGGGTTGTCACTTCGGCGGATGAACTGGCGGCTAATTTGATTGAGTATTTTGCTCAACCTGAGTTACGCCTTCAGGCGGCAAACGCGGGATTGGCAGTGGTTGAGGCAAATCGTGGTGCCTTACAACGACAATTTCTTCTCGCGCAATCTTTAATAACCGCTTAATTCAACTGGATAATTCGTTTAGTGGATCAGGCGCTTTGCATCGCCGCTTGGTAGCCCATCATCAGTGATGACCAGTTATCGGCGGTGAAGGCAAGACTTGGCAGTTTGCCTTGTTCTTTATTGAAAGAGCGTAACAGTCTGTCTAGATTCGATTGCTGCCATTGCGGGCTCGGTGTTTTTAACTCACCGCGGTCGAAATCGATAAGATAAAACCGCTCTGGCGTTATGGGTGCCGTTTGCGCGGGCTGGAACAGAATATTTTTGGCATTGAGATCGGCGTGGTACACGCCACGCTGGTGGAATTGGGCGATGCAAGCCCCTAATGCCTGCCATTGCTCTGTGCTCATGACCCCTTTGCCGAGTTTAGCAACTAAATCTTCGGCGCCTTCGACCCGTTCGATAATGATATCGGCGCGGTAAAATAATCCAGTACGCACTATGTTAGCTGCAATCGGTTTAGGCACGGCAAAATCTTCGCGATACAAAATATCTAATAGACGTAGCTCAGCCATCGCACGGGTGTTTTCAAGGCCGGTATAAACGTAAGCATCTTTACTGAATTTGGCCATTAAACCGCCGCGCCAATAATGACGTAACACCCAATTATTGTGCTCTAATGCCACAAACCAAGTGGTATAACGGCCTTTAGATGAGCCGACAACCGCATTTTTCGCGCGCCAAAAATCCACCGAGAACCAAGTCGGAACGATATCGCTAGGCGTATCTTGGCAAAGTGCCATGTGACCTTTGACGGTTTTTATGATCTGTATGTGAGTATTCATCGGAGATTTATTGACTTAAGCGTGGCACCTCGGGCCATTCTACATTAAGATCCTTAGCTTGCGCCAAATAACCTTAAGAGCGATTAGCTTTAATCCCAATGAGTTTAAATCCTAATACTATGAATTCACTTTGTTTGCTCCGACTTTCAGCTATCGGTGATGTATGCCACGCCGTGGCGATGGTGCAGGCAATACAGCGACAATATCCCGAGCTCAAAATCACTTGGGTTATCGGTAAACTTGAATATCAATTATTGAAGCATTTACCCCATATCGAGTTTGTTATTTTCGATAAGTCTCAAGGCTGGCGTAGCTATTTTAATTTACGTAAAGCGTTAAGAGGACGGTGTTTTGATGTATTGCTGCACATGCAAGTTGCGCTGCGTGCAACGTTAGCATCATTAGCTATTTCAGCTAAAATACGCATAGGTTTCGATCGCGCTCGTGCTAAAGAAGGCCAGTGGTTAGTGACAAATCATAGGGTTGAACCTTTAGCTAAACCCCATGTGCTTGAAGGTTTTATGGGATTTGCTAAAGCGATTGGTGTTAAGGATCTTACTCTCCAATGGCATATTCCAGTCCCGATAGCAGATACTGAGTTTGCCCAAACGCAGATTAAAGATAATGAAAAAGTCTTGATCATATGTGCTGCGGCTAGCAAGGCGGAACGAAACTGGTTGCCAGAGCGTTATGCTGCTGTCGCGAGTCATGCAATTTCCAAAGGATTTAGGGTAATACTTTGTGGTGGGCCAACGGTGCTTGAAAAGAATTTGGCCGAGCAAATTTTGCAAGCTTGCCACTCTAAAATTGATAACTTAGTGGGTAAAACGAGTTTAACTCAATTATTAGCGTTGCTAAAACGTGCAAGCCTAGTGCTTGCACCTGATACTGGGCCTGCGCATATGGCTGTTACCCAAGGTACGCCAGTGATTGGTTTATATGCCCATTCAAACCCTAGTCGAACGGGTCCTTATTTATCGCAGCAATATGTGGTGAGCGCTTATGATGAAGCCATCAATGCGCAACATACCGCAGCCGTAAAGTGGGGCACTCGCGCAAAAGGCGATCAGCTGATGGCTTTGATTAGTGTTGAAGCCGTCATTGAGAAGTTTGAGTTGGTAGTCGCGGATTTAAACTACTCAAATAACAAATAAAATTAATTAGATCATATGTTTATTAACTATTCTATTTTTTAATAAATAATACATTTTAACTCTCGATAAACCATAAAGGAGCTCGAGATGAGCAGTACATCTATAATGAAACGTGTGAAATTATATTATTTTAACAGCTTTAAAAATTTTGGTGATTTATTGAGTGCTAGTCTTTTTGAAAAGATAGCTGGCCTTGATGTAACAGGCTGTGATGCTAAAGGATGTGATGTTGTTGGAGTAGGGAGCCTATTACAAAGGTTTTTAGCTTGGGCGCCTATAAGTTTGTTACGTCGTCCGTTTAATTCATCTGCCGTTGTTTGGGGATCTGGATTTATGAACCCACCAAAAACGAATAAATCTTTATTTAGGCACTTAGATGTATTTGCGGTAAGGGGTCATAGAACATTAAGTGTTTTACAGCAACTAGATCACGTTAACATTTCAAATAAAGTAGCGATCGGCGACCCTGGTTTATTAGCGTCTTGTATTTTTGATACTAGCCACGTTCCTAAAAAATATGCACTTGGTATTGTGGCCCATTATAAGGATAAGGACCATCCATTACTTAAAAATGTCGTCGTTGAAAATGCAACCGTAATCGATATCTCTCAAGATCCATTAGCCTTTATGCTACAACTTGCAGAGTGCGAAAATGTAATCGCAAGTGCAATGCATGCGCTTATAGCAGCGGATTCGTTAGGAATACCTAACGTCAGAATGACGACAAAAGAGACCGGAGTTGGTGATTATAAGTTTGATGACTATTACTCAGCATTTAATTTAAGTGAGCACGAGATAATAAATTTAAATCATCGTAGTTTTTTGAATGATGATCTTAAAAAAATTAAAGAAAACTATAAAGTGAGCCCTGAAAAACTTAAAGAAATTCAACGTGCTTTAATTGAAAGCTTCCCAATTAAAAATGCAGAGTATTTTAAATTTAAGACTAAGTTCGAGAGTAGTCATAATTTACAAAGCTAATAAAAATATTGATGCCTTATTGCACATTAAGATGAATTAATATGAACAAAAAACATTATCTCTTTTATATATCACAAAACTATTCTTATGCGATATTACGCCCACTTCAAGCTGTGATCCGCGCTCAGGGTGGTGAGGTTTGTTGGTTTTTAGAGGGTAATGAGGTTAACTCTACATTCTTAAAAGTAGATGAGCAGCGTTTGTTCAGTATTGATGCGATAAATGCGTGGAAACCCGATGCGGTGTTTGTTCCTGGTAATGTGGTGCCAAACTTTATTCCAGGTATTAAAGTAGCAGTATTTCATGGCTTTAATGCGGGTAAAATTAATCGTAAAGGTCGTGAAGATCATTTCGAAATCCGTGACTGTTTTGATTTGTACTGTACTCAAGGTCCTAATACCACTCAAAGATTCGAAGTGTTAGCGGCAAAGCATAAGTATTTTACGGTGAAAGAAACGGGTTGGCCTATGCTCGATCCGTTGTTTACGCCAGCAGTTAATAACCCTTATATCGTTCCATCCGATACGCGTAAAACTTTACTGATGTGTTCGACTTTTTCACAAAAGTTAAGCTGTGCACCCCACTTATTTACCCTTATCAGTCGTCTTGCCGCGAAAGGGAATTGGCGTATTCTTGTTCAATTCCACCCTAAAATGCCAAGTGAAATAGTTAATCAATACAAAGGTATTGTTAGTGATCATTTAACCTTTGTTGAGACTGATAATGTGATCCCCTTGCTTCAAGCGGCAGATGTTATGCTGTGTGATACTTCTTCAATTTTAAATATATTTCTCTTATTAAAGAAACCCGTTGTGACTTTTAGAAATCGAACCAATGCAGCTCATTTACTAAATGTAGATACTGAAGATCAAGTGGAATCAACCATAGCGCATGCATTAACTTACCCACCAAAGCTGATGGTAAGTATTGAAGCATTTTGCCAACAAATGCATCCATATAATGATGGTAAATCCAGTGAAAGAGTCTTAGCTGCAACTAATGCGCTCATTGATAACCCTGATAGGGAAAGAGTGCGTAAGCCATATAATTTGGTACGTATGCTTAAGTTACGCCGAAAATTAGGCTATTGGAAATTAAAGTGCTGGCGGTAGTAGCCGAGCAAGTTGCTAATATTATTGGAGTAAAAAAGTGAAAAAACACTCGTTGTCTGTCATGTTAATTACCAAAAATGAAGAGGATCGTGTGGAGCGCTGCCTGATATCGGTTGCGGATATTGCCGATGAAATTATCGTGCTCGACAGCGGTTCGACAGACAATACTCTGGCGATATGCCAGAAATATACCGATAAAGTCACTGTTACTGATTGGCCTGGTTTTGGTAAACAAAAGCAGAGAGCTCTAGAGCAAACGAGTTGTGATTGGGTGCTGTCCATTGATGCAGACGAAGCGCTTGATGAGACGATGCGAAATGCTCTCATTGCTCTGTTGTCGCAGGAAGACATTAAAGAGTCTGCTTTTTGTTTACCATGGGGAGTGACCTTGTATGGCAAAACCCTAAAGCATGGGCGCAGTGCTCGGGCGGTTTTACGTTTATTTAAACGTGATGGCGCACGCTATACCCTTGATGAAGTCCATGAGACTGTAATCCCTGCGGCCGGCAATATCGGTAAGCTAAAAGGACTGTTATTGCATTATACCCATCGTGATTATGGTCATGGGCTGAATAAAGCGGCGCAATATGCTTGGCTTGGCTCGCAGAAATACTTTCGTAAAGGTAAAAAATCCCACGGACTAACCCTAGCTTTACTAAGGGGAATGTGGACATTTTTTCATATTTACTTTTTACGGCGTGGCTTTCTCGACGGCAGTGTGGGTTTTATTGTTGCTATGACCTATGCGCAGGTGAGCTTTAATAAATACGTAGGCTTATGGTTACTTGAAAATAATCGTTAATATTTATTAAGTCTATGCTCGCTCCCAAAGCGTAATCGGCATCTTCAAGTGTGCTTGCTATTAATAAATTCACGCTAGTTTCAATCATGTTAGCCCGCTGTTGACCTATCATTTTTCGATGATAGGTCAACAGCGTTTTTTTTAGCTAACTCATGGCTCTGTATTTCTATCGATTGAAACGACTTAATTGTTCCAGCGCTTGTTGTAAATAGTCAAAATTCGGTTGTTGATCTTTTAGTGGTCGATTTGTTTTATCCAACAGTTCATATTGGCCTCCGGCACCCACCTCTAAAATTGATTCGTTAGCGATTATGGCAAAGCCGTTATAATCCGAGGAAATGGTCCAAGGGCGTTCTGGTATTTCAGATAAAAGATTTTCGCCTACAGAGTAATGGTTAATCGGACTTTTTACGCCCAGATAGTTTTCCATTAACGTGGGGACTAAATCTTGGTGGCTTGTAAGCTTATTGCTATTTTTTGATACCATTTCAACGTTCATGTTAGGTGCCATTATCGCAAACGGCACTTTTACTTGAGCGTCAGTATAATTACTGTTGTGACCCCAATAATTTAATTTATTGTCATTTATTTCTTGGCCATGATCCCCGGTGATAATTACTAGCGTGTTATCAAGTTCACCAGATGACTTCAGCGTTTGTAATACCTGTTTAGCTAAACTATCAACATAATGAACACTGGTTTTGTAGCGATTTAGGAACGGTTGTGGGTCTGAGTCATTATCTAACTGTAAGTAGTTAATTTCACTCAGCATAGGTTCATAGCGATGAGGGTAATCACTGGGGAAATCATAACCGTGGGGTGAATCAAAAAACAAAAATGAAAAGACAGGCCTTTGAGTATCGCGTTGCGTAAACCATGTTGTCCAATCTGCAACAAGATTGGCATCCCGTGATGATGGGCTTTCACCAGAGGAACTCATACGTAAGTTATCAATCTTTACAAATACAGTTTGATCAAACTCTGGCTTGTGTAATTGTGCCGAAGTAAAAATACCCATCTGGTAATTGAGTTGCTGCAATCTATCTATTATTAGCGGGCTTTGTTGGTTTGCGAGCATGGCATGCCAATAAGTACCCGGCATGCCATAAAAAAGACCAAAAATGCCTGCCCTTGTTGAGTTTCCAGAGGCGATATGCTGGTCAAATACGACCCCAGATTGTGCTATTTCCCATAGGTTGGGCGTATTATCCGCATTAAAGGTATCTGCACGCCAAGAATCAATCACCAGCAATAATATGTTAGTGGGTTTTGATATCGGTGCAACATTCAGCGGTTCGATTGGGTAGCGCAGATCGCTTTTACTCTTTAAGGTAAGGGCTTTTTGTTGGGCTATAGCTGATTCGTTAATATACCCATATTTACGCATTAAGCTGTTTGCCGTTGCTGGATAGAACAGTGGCAAATAGCGTTTTAACTGAGTGACCGGTTGGTATGCATTCGCTGCGGCCCAAATATGTACAATATGGGTTGATAGCAGCGTCATAATCGCTAAGGCTAAAAAATAGCGGCTCAATGATTTTTGTTGTAGAGGAGTCGCGTCTAACCGACGAATAATTAGCCATTCACCAATCCATAGGGAGCCCACTCCAATAACGACCATTAACCAAGTTAGCAATGGAAAACTAACGATTTGGCCAGAAAGAATTAAATCGAGTACCACTGCATTAATATGAAAGCGATATTGAGCAAAGACAAAAGTGTCAATGATTAATATGCTAATACCTAAAGCGGCTGTTCCTGATTGAAGGAATCGTCTTAATGTCGTTGGTAAGAAAATGAGTGGCAGTGTTACTAATCCCACAATCCCCGCGAGTAGGCTCATTTGTGAAAAAGTACTGGCAAACATGAAAAAAATCCCGAGACTATCGCTTGGTAGTTCAGGTAGAAAAGTAAAATAGCGGCTAGCAATCATCATCGCGATGAGTGAATTAAAAAGTATCAACCACCCATGAGCGTGAAGTTTTACTTTAAGAGAACTGTCTATCATTTGAATACCTTTATACAAAAATTATAGCAAACACTTAATGGTTCATGATGCTAAGCGTTAACCTTAAAACGGGATCGGTTTATCTGGTGATGATTTATTTATAAATTTTATGATGTTTGCGTGGCGTTCAGCCAGCATTTCTAATCAATTGACTCCGCCTGTGAAGATGAATCCATCTTATATATCTCACAAAGGTATAAATTATTGATTTTTAGCTAAATTATATTTTATTGTTGAGTCCGGCCGACATCTATTTACTGGTTCTGCTGAAAGTCATTTTTCAATTATTGCTCTTTGAATTATGATCGCCAGATATCTAAATTGAATCTAGTATATAATACGCGCCAGTATCATCGTTAGCTTTATTACTTACCTATTTGATTTTTAAGGTTAATTAATCATTGGCAAGGTTAGTCTTTTGTAGTTGTAAAGCTGTTTTATGATGTAGTAACGGGATGCTTTATACCCTTATTGAATTGATAAAAGTGGGAATATACTTTTACTATGCACACAAGAGCGATTTATCCGGGGACATTTGACCCAATCACTAATGGGCATGCCGATTTAATCGAGCGGGCAGCTAAGTTATTCAAGCATGTGATTATTGGTATTGCAGCCAATCCTTCTAAGCAACCAAGATTTACCCTAGAAGAACGGGTTGAAATGGTTAATCGTGTCACGGCTCACTTGGATAATGTTGAAGTGGTTGGCTTTTCTGGCCTGCTGGTTGATTTTGCTAAAAAGCAAAATGCGAGCGTGCTGGTGCGTGGTTTACGTACAGCCTCTGACTTTGAATATGAATTTCAGTTAGCGAATATGAATCGTAGGCTGAGCCCCAATCTAGAAAGTGTGTTTTTAACTCCCGCTGAGGAAAACTCTTTTATCTCGTCAACCCTAGTAAAGGAAGTCGCTTTACATGGTGGCGATGTAAGGCAGTTTGTTCACCCTGAAGTGGCGATGGCATTAACCGCAAAGCTTAAACTGACGAAACCGTAAGTCTTATCCACTTTTTTGTCAGTATTTTGTGTTAACTTTGAGGCGAGTTTGACCTCGCGATGATACCTAAAAGGATGTTATGAAGGCTGTTTTCACTCCAACACTGCTCGCGATTAGCGTGGCCACGGGACTGTTTTTTTCTTCTGTACTTGCTGCTGCGCCTTGGGTCGATGCTTCTGATATCTATCTTAGAACGGATATTCAAGCGCTTGCCGATGCGGGCGTCATTACTGTACCTGTAAATACGTATCCTTTGATGTGGTCAGGTATCGGTGGTGATTTATCGAAAGTTGAACCTGAGTTGCTTTCATCCTCTTTAGTGCAAGCCTTTGCGCGAGTAAATTTTTACTATCAAAATGCCGTGGATAATCACGGTAATGCGCGTATAAAAGTGACGGCCACATCTGATCCTGCTCGCTTTCGACATTATGGCTCTGACTATCGTGAAAAAGGCGAAGTGCTGGGCTCGTATGAGTATTTAGGTTCACGTATCGCCTATAAAACGACCGTGGCAGAAACCTATGATCCTCAGGATAGCGAAGAATTTCGTCTTGATGAATCCTACTTTGCGATTATTTTTGGTAACTGGATTGCAACCCTAGGCTCCGTCGAGCAATGGTGGGGACCCGGATTTGATTCTGCGTTGCACCGCTCTAACAATGCGCGCTCTATGCCGTCGCTGACCTTGAGTCGCAATAATGCATCTGCTTTTGAAACGCCATGGTTATCTTGGATTGGCCCCTGGACATTTAAAAGCGGATTTAGCCTGATGGAGGCTGATCGCGCTGTGCCAAAAACGGCTGAGTGGGATATGCGTTTAAGCGCCAGACCGATTAAACAGCTGGAAATCGGCCTATCTTGGTCAACGCTGTTTTGTGGTGAAGGCCAAGATTGTAACTTTGACTCTTGGTGGGACTCGGTGACGAGTAGCCCAGTGTGTATTGATGGTGCTGATAATTGCGCGCCAGATCAGCGCCGAGATGCAGGCCACAGAACTCAAAGTATCGATATGCGCTATGCCGACACATTGGGCAATATTCCTGTTGGCTTATACCTAGAGCGTAGCTGCGAGAATGGCAGCGACTGCGGTTCACTTTGGGGCATCGATACTCATTTTGGCACAACGGCTAAACAGTTTAAGTTTTTTATTGAGTACTCAGACACTTATGTCAAGTGTGATGGTGATAGTGCAAATTGCTTCTATGAAGATCCTGTCTATCTCAGTGGCTCTCGTTATTATGACCGCGCTTTAGGCTCAACCTATGACAGTGATGCGCAAGTATTTGTCGTCGGATTGGTGGGGCAACTGACTAATAGTCGTGGGTTTACCTCATTATTACGTTATGCGCAGCTGAATAAAGATGGTTCAAACGTAGCGACAACTTGGGCACCACAACCTCTTAAAGAAGACTTGTTAATGCTTGAACTTTCCTATCGGATGCCGCTGTGGAAGGGTATGTGGAGCTTAGGTGGGACTGTGTCTAAATCAGAATTTGAGGTAGAAGACAATGATACCAATGCCACATTCTTTAGCAGTTTCGAGTATCGGTTCTAGCATTCACGATTAAAGAAGCCTGCATTATTGCAGGCTTTTTTATCCGCTTTGTCTTGAGGTTGCGTTAACGTGTTTGGCAAATGCCGCAAAATACTGTGCTGCGTTGGCCTAAGCGGATTTCACTTAATAGATTACCGCAGCAGGTGCAGGTTTTACCGCCGCGACCATAGACATGCAGTTTTTGGGCAAAGTAGCCCGGTTTGCCATCGGCATTAGTAAAATCTTTCAGTGTGGTGCCCCCCTGTTTAATGGCGTGGGCTAAGATTTGTTTCACTTCGGCGACTAGTACACTCAAGCGTTCAATATCTATTTTACCCGCTTCGGCTTCTGGGTGAATACCCGCCGCAAACAGGGCTTCATTGGCGTAAATATTGCCGACACCCACCACGATATGATTGTCCATTAGGCAAAGCTTGATGGCCTTTTTCTTGCCCGCTAAAGCGGCTGCTAATTGTTTGACATTGAAGGCATTCGTTAATGGCTCTGGTCCCAATTTAGCGAGTAATGGGTGGGCTTCTTCTGGGAGTTCACACCATAGCCAAGCACCGAAACGTCTTGGATCGTTAAAACGTAAAATGCGGCCGTTGGCGAGCACTAAATCGATATGATCATGCTTTTCTACTGGGGTATCGTGGGGCAAAATTCGTAAACTCCCCGACATACCCAAATGCACTATGCTGGTGCCTGCATCGGTATCAATTAATAGATACTTAGCACGACGGCGCACTTGGCGTATGACTTGACCAATAATCTGCTTGGCGATTTCAGGTACAGGCCAACGCAGTGAACCATTACGGATCACAAGATCAACCACGGTTTGCTCGACAAGGAATGGCGCAATACCTTGACGGGTAACTTCAACTTCTGGTAATTCCGGCATGGGTTCTGTCTTATCTTAAGTAAAAGAAGGCGATATTACGCTGCGGGTTTCGCATCGAGAATAGGTTGCAGTGTAGCTCGTAAGCTCGGTGGCACTAAGTACCAATTACCTGCAGGAGATTTTAGGGCGCCTTCCTTGGGAAAATAGATCCACAGTTGAAAATCATTGATATCAGCAATCTGTATCACTAATTCTTGAGGGGCATCAGTGGTTTCTGGTGCAGCAGCTAAGGGCGATACTCGTATGGTTTGCCATGCTTTGGCCCATTCATCGCAATTAAGCACTTTAGTATCGCAGCGCCATTCTGATACTTGCTTATGTAGCCATAGTCCATCGAGTTGTAGCTGTGCGAGCGGTGCATTATCGTCAAATAACAACTGGGCATCACTCGGAACATTATTGGTTTTTTTATCAATAAAAGTTAGTACCGCGACCATAAAGACGCAGGCGATAATGATGATGTTATTCCATTGTTTACGAGTTAAGGCCATAGGGATGTGTGCTGCTAAATATGGAATGATAACTTGAGTTTATCACGGCCAAATTGAGATGCTAGCCCTGTAAACTATTGAGTGGCGATGGTTAACCACCAGTTACGTTCATAAAACGTAGGATTTGTACTTTGTTGTTATCGAAGTCATGCTGTTTAGGCTTAAGGTTGATCCCTGCGAGAATAGCGGCCTTTAGCCTTTCAATATCAGCCGGAAACTCACGTACTATGCTTTTGAGATCAACAGCATGCTCATTACCTAAACACAGTAGTAATTGGCCTTCGACAGTGACGCGTACGCGATTGCACTCGTGGCAGAAGTTGTGGCTGTGGGGCGAGATAAAACCGATATGGATTGAGCTGTCGGCCATAGTGTAATAACGTGCGGGGCCACCGGTACGTTTGCTCGATAGCTGCAATGGATAGTGAGCTTCAATCATCGCTTTTACTTCGTCACTATTGCAGTGACGGGCACGTTTGCGCTCATCTATTTCGCCAAGCGGCATTTCTTCGATAAAAGCGATATCCAAGTCGCGATCACGACAGAAATCTACTAAATCAATTATTTCATTGTCATTTTGTTGTTTCAAAATCACCGCATTAATCTTAATGCGCTTAAAGCCTGTGGCAATGGCCGCATCAATGCCGTCGATGACTCTGTCTAGTTTGCCGTTACGAGTTAATTGGGTAAACAGTGTGGGATTTAAGGTATCTAGGCTGATATTAAGGCGATTTAATCCAGCATCGAACATGGGCTTAGCAAATTTTGTCAGTCTTGAACCATTGGTGGTCATGGACAAATCCGTAAGCCCTGGTAGCCTACCAAGTAGGCTAACCAGCTGGTCGCAATCGGTGCGAACTAAGGGTTCGCCGCCAGTCAGACGAATTTTAGTGACACCGAGTTCGGTAAAGGCTTGTGCAATCCAAGCTAATTCTTCGAGGTGGAGAACTTGCTCTTTTGGCAGAAAGCAAGGTTCCTCCGTCATGCAATAAACGCAGCGAAAATCGCAGCGGTCGGTGATTGAGAGCCGTAAGTATTCAACCTTACGGCCAAAAGAATCCACAATTAGACTCATAAAAAACTCACTAGATCTTAAAGTAGTTCCGCAAAGGGCTGAATAAACACCGTTTCACCTGCGTTCACGGCTTCTACATCATCACCTATGATGATGAGACAATTCCCTTTGACCATTGAGCTCAACATTCCTGAACCTTGATTGCCCGTGCTGCTGACGTGTAGACGTCCATCTTTACCAAGCTGATAAATACCGCGAATAAATTCGGTGCGGCCATGGCGGCTTCGCAGCATTTCATCACTGATTGCAGGGAATAATGGCGCTTGCCAGTTTACTTCACCCGCTAATTTACGCAGAGCGGGTTGTACAAATTGCAGGAAAGACACCATGACTGCGACAGGATTACCCGGCAAACCGAAGAACAGGCAATCACCCACCTTACCAAAGGCGAGTGGTCGACCTGGACGCATGTTAATACGCCAGAAATCGATATTACCAAGGCGAGCAAGCACAGTTTTAATGTAATCCGCATCACCGACGGATACACCACCCGAGCTGATGACGACATCGGCTAGGGTTGCCGCTTTGGCTAGCGTTGCTTCGAGAGCGATTTCAGAATCTTCAATAATACCTAAATCGATGACCTCACAACCTAGGCGTTTTGCCATGGCTTTAATGGTAAAGCGATTTGAGTCATAGATGCAGTTGGCTTTTAGCGTTTCGCCTGGTTGGCTCACTTCATCGCCGGTGGAGAATACAGCCACGGTTGGACGACGATATACACTCACGCGATTAAGCCCAAGTGAAGCCAGTAAACCTTGTTCTGCGGCGCTTAGGCGAGTGGCTTTGGCGAGGGCGACTTGGCCTTGAGCGATATCTTCCCCCGCGAGGCGAACGTGTTGACCCGCCAGAATACGGCCGTCGAAGCTAACTATGCCGTCGATTTCAGTGGCTAGCTCACGGGGCTGCACGGTATCTGCGCCAGCAGGCACTGTGGCTCCGGTCATAATCCGCACGGTTTCGCCAACGTTAAGCGTGTTTGAGTATTGATGACCAGCAAGGACTTCACCTACCCGCTTTAAGTTGGCTGGCATGGGATCTTGATAGACAAACGCGTAGCCATCCATCGCTGAATTAGTTTGTTGCGGCACGTCGATGGGCGAAATACAGTCGTGGGCAAGAACACGGTTATCTAAGGTATCTAACTCCAGTTCTTCAATCTCTGCCACGGGGGAAACATGGGATAAAATTTGCGCTAAACCTTGGCTGACGCTGAGGTTTTTATTGTCGCCTATGGCGCAGGTATCCACGGCTGAAATGGGGTATTGGGGTGGCGCTTCCCAGTTTTTGGCGTACTCCATCACAAAATCGGCAATCTGGCTGACATTGTTGAGATCGAGCCGGCGCAGCTCACTAGGAAGTGTGTCGCTTGGCAATTGAGTATCATCGCAACGGGCGATGGCGAGGATGTTTTCATCTTGGGTATAAATAAAAGGTTTGCCGTGGGCGGCGCGGTGCAATTCAATTTTAGGTAATGCGAGTTTTTTAAAGCCTTCGACCAACACGATATCGACTTTGTCAGCTTCGATTTGCTTGAGCAAATGGACTAACTCAGGATCGCCATCGCGGGCATCTTCAGTCATCAGCGCCCAGCGTACATGGGAGGCAACTAGCATTTGCCGCGCGCCGGCTTTACGCATTTCGTAGCTATCTTTGCCGGGAATATCCACATCAAAATTATGGTGCGCATGTTTAATCACGGCTAAGCGTAAACCACGCTGATTTAATTCAGGGATTAACTGCTTGAGTAAGGTGGTTTTCCCCGTGCCACTGTAGGCACAAAATCCGAGAACGGGAATAGCGAGCGGATTGACGAAGGGGTTACTCATTTGCACCTCTAATTTGAGTTGTTGGAACCTTAGCTTTTGGTTATTTCTATGGCCAATCGTTGTTTTTGTTCTGGCGTATTCACGTTCACAAAGGCATTGGGTTGATCGGCGAACGACACGACAACGAAGTGATGCTTAATATACCAAAAGTCCACTTTACGCTCACCCGCCTCAAGAAAGGCTTTCATCGAATCACGTAAGCTAGGTTTTAGCAGCATCACTACAGGTTGCTCATATTCACCGTCACTGGCAACGGCTAGTTCAGCATCTTCAGTTTCAATTGCGGCTAACATACGCGGCACAAGGTCGAGTGGCAGTAATGGGCAGTCGCAGGGCACTACCAATAAGTAATCGGCATCGGTCTTGCCCATCGCAGCGATCATACCTGCTAAGGGGCCAAGAAAACCACTGTGTTCATCGCTTATCACTTTAAAACCGAACTCAGCATAACGTGTTTGGTTGCGATTTGCGTTGATCAGGATCTCCTTAACCTGAGGTTTTATTCTATCAATGGCATGTTTAATCATGGCTTCGCCGTTTAATTCGACGAGCCCCTTATCGTCACCGCCCATACGACGTGCCATACCACCGGCGAGAATAACGGCATCAATTTGCGATGACATATAAGGGCTCCTGTGCTGGCAAAGATTGAGAATGTGGATAGGTGGTCATCACTTGTTCGCCTTCTATGTGCCACTGCTGTTCACAAATAGCGGTTAACGCGCAATTCTGATGGCTACTCAGTAACATACCGGTACCTTCGTATTTGAGTTGTTGGATCATTTTTAATACGAGTTCTTGCGAATCCTTATCCATATTGGATGTTGGTTCATCAAGCATTAATAGTTTAGGTTGTAGGATCCAAGCCCGCGCAATGGCGAGGCGCTGTCTTTCACCGCCGGAGAGATTACTGGCTCTGGCATGTAATAGCGAGCCTAGCTGCGCCATCTCAATCGCTTGTGTAATGCGTTGTTTTGCCTTGGCTTTAGTTTCTGAACTGAAATTTAGCCCATAGGTAAGATTATATTCTACAGTGCCATCGAATAAATAAGGGTGTTGATGTAGATAAACCGCTTTACCCAATAAAGGATTGCGTCGCCACCAGGCATTTTTAGCAAAACCCACCGTCTCAATATGGCCCTTCGTTGGTGCCATTAGGCCTGCCAGAATCTTCATCAAGGTTGATTTACCGGTGCCATTGTCGCCTTGCAGATAAATCACATCGCCTTGGCATAATGCTAACGCATCGGATTTGAATAACAGGCGCGTACCAAAGGACATTTCTAAGTCACGGGCGATAAGTTTCACCTTAGTCATCGTTTAATGGCTCCTTGGCATCGCTTTGCCGCGTAAACTACCTAAAGCAAAGTTAAGGATCAAGGCTAAGATGAGCAGCACGAGTCCGAGGGCAATCGCTTGGGCGAAGTCACCTTTACTGGTTTCGAGTGCAATGGCGGTGGGGATATTACGCGTTACGTTTAAAATATTACCGCCAACCATCATAGAGCAGCCTACTTCAGTCAAAATTCGACTAAAAGCCGCAACAATCGCCAGTAGTAACGGCATGCGCAATTCGCGGCACACGGTCCACACCGCGCTACACCAAGAGGCACCTAAGGTACGTGAAGTTTCCCACGCTCTGCGGTCTACACTGGTAAATGCGGCTTGGCTCAAGGCGATTAATACAGGCGCGCAAATCAACATTTGCCCGAGGATCATACCTTCTTGGGTAAATAACCACTTTAAATCACCCAATGGGCCATTACGTGTGAGTAATAGATAGACCAGTAAGCCAATAACGACTGTAGGAATCGATTGCAGGGTTTGGACTAAGTTAGTAATGACCCATCGGCCATAAAATGGCGCAAACGCCAACACGAAGCCGAGCACCATAGAAGGAACTAAAGTGATCAGTAGGGCTGCGAAAGAAACCGAAAACGAGATCGAAATAATGGACCAAACGTCGGGGTCCAATGAAAACAGCAGGCTTAACGCCTGCTGTAACAGTGCTAACCAGCCGTCGCTCATTCGCTATAAGTTGCCTTGAACAATTGCTCACCTTCAACTTTGAAGTTATTGATCATGCTTTGACCTTCTTTGCTGATCAACCAGTCACTTAACGCTTTAGCGCCTTTGTGGTTTAGATCTGGATATTTAGCAGAGTTGATTAGCACGACTTGGTATGGGTTAGCTAAAGTTTTGCCACCATCAAAATCAACGCCTAGATCTAGCTTAGTTTTGTAAGCGACGAAAGTACCACGGTCAGATAGCGTATAACCTTGCATTTCGTTTGCCATCAGCAGAGTTTTACCCATGCCTTGGCCTACTGAAGTGTAACCTTTGAAGTCTGGTGTCACACTTGCTGCTTTCCATACTTCTAACTCTTTGATGTGAGTGCCTGAATTGTCACCACGAGAGATAAAAGGCACACCTGATTTTGCAATTTTACTAAAGGCTTCTTCGGCAGTTTTGCTATCACGAATTTTTGCAGGGTCATTTTTAGGGCCAAGTACCACGAAATCATTTTCCATGATGCCACGTGGCTCAACACCAAAACCATCGGCAACGAATTTAGCTTCGGCGCTAGGAGCATGGGTCATCACTAAATCTACGTCACCTTGCTCACCTAGTTTTAGGGCTTTACCTGTGCCAGTTGCGATAACTTGGACTTTATAACCTGATTCACTTTCAAACTTAGGTAATAGTTCTTTTAGTAGGCCTGAGTTCTCCGTGCTGGTGGTTGTAGCTAACTTGATAATTTCAGTCGAGTGAGCGGGTAAAACACTGAAAAAGCTGACTGCAATAACCAAACTCAGTAATGATTTCATTTTTAACATGGGTACTCCTTGGCGGAAAATAGGATTCCAACTCAAATGCCTATTGAGAGGAAGAACGCATAAATGGTAATACGTTTGGTTGCAAAGCAAATTAGATGCCAAGCTGATAATGCGACCATTTTCTTCACAGCCTAAGCTAATTTGTGAGCTTAGTCTCAAGCTGATTAAATATTTTACAGACAAATTGTCTCAGCACACACTTCCAGTGGTTCATAGTGGCCTATTTATCTCTTTTCAATGATAGAATTGGTCGCAAATGAGTCAAAATGTCCAGAAGCAGACAATATGAACCCGACAGATAATAATCTCAAGCCCCTTCCATCGGCAGTATCAGTGCTCATTGTTGATGATGAACCCGGCATGCGCAGTTTTTTAAATAAGGCGTTATCGAAAAAATTCGCCTTAGTTGAGACGGCTGGCAGCATCGAAGACGCGGAGCAGCTACGCAGCCGTTGCCATTTTGATTTGCTCATCGTTGATATTCGCTTACCCGGCCGCTCAGGTATTGAATGGCATGAAGCACTCGATGAGCAAGGCCGTCGTTCAGATATTATTTTTATGACGGGTTATGCCGATATGGAAGTGGCCATTACCGCACTGCGCGCCGGTGCCTCTGACTTTATCATGAAACCTTTCCACCTTGAGCAGATGATGGCGGCAGTCGATCGCTGTATTGAGCGTCGTTTGCTTAAGCGCGAAAACTTAATGCTGCGCCGTGAGGTGTCAATTGGTTATTCATCGACCATTATTGGCAGCAGTGAAGCCATGAAGTCGGTGAAATACATTATCGAGCGTGTGGCGCCGACCAATGCTGTCGTGCTTATTCAAGGTGAATCTGGCACGGGCAAAGAACTAGTCGCACGACAATTGCATTTACTTAGTGGACGGCAGGGATCTTTTGTCCCGGTAAACTGTGGCTCTATCGCCTCTGAACTATTGGAAAGTGAACTGTTTGGTCATACTGCGGGGGCATTTACGGGCGCGAAAGGTAATCGTGAAGGCTTATTTAGTTTTGCCTCGGGAGGGACGATTTTTCTCGATGAAATCGGTGAAATGCCACTGAAAATGCAAACCGCTTTGCTTAGAGTGTTAGAGCAAAAAGCGATTCGTCCCGTGGGTAGCGAGAAAGAAGTTAATATCGATGTGCGAGTGATCGCGGCCACTAACCGTACTCTGATTGATGAGGTGGAGGCGGGTAATTTCCGTCGAGATTTATATTATCGACTCAATGTGCTGGATATTTTAATTCCGCCATTACGCGACAGGCCCGAAGATGTGGTGGAGTTAACTCATCATTTCACTCGCCAACTGGCCGCTGAACTTGGCGTCAGGGAAGTGGTGTGGAGCCATGAGGATATGGTGAAACTGCAGCAGCATGAATGGCCTGGTAATATCCGTGAACTGCGCAACATGATTGAACGCTGTATTTTACTGGGTAAACCGCCTGCGGAATATTGGAAACAACAGCTAAAAAGTGAAGTGTTATCTACATCGGGCTATCCGCTGGATTGGCCATTAAAAGAAGTCGAAAAACACCATGTTACCAGTGTGGTGGACTTACACTCTGGCAATAAGTCCGCTGCGGCAAGGGATTTAGGGGTATCGCGTAAGACCTTAGATCGCAAATATAAAGAGTGGTTTGACTTTGGCAGTGAGCAGGAGTCATAGGGTGTCATTTTTCACTCATTTTTTTGGTGTGAGTTGGCAGCAAATGCAGGCCAAGGTGCGTTATCGGATCTTAATCCTGACGTTATTACCTATCCTGCTGACGCTAGTGAGCTTAGTATTTATTACGATTTACTGGAACATCAGTTACACAGGTAAGCAGCTGTTTATGATGGTTAAAGCTGACTTATCTGTTGCCGAAAACACCTTGTTGCAAGTGCAGGTTCGTCAAGAGAATCAACTTGAGCGAGTGGTCACCTCTTGGGCTTTTCAAAATGATTTTAGGCCACTATTGAGTGCCGAAAAGTTCAGTAGTGAACAATCGAATGTAACAGAGGCAACCATTAATCATCGAGCCAGTATCGATGCATTTCTCCTGCTGCAAAAAAAACAACTTCAGCTCGATTATTTACGTTTGATCAGTGTTGCTGATGCCGCCGAAGACCCTGATTTACGGCAAATTTTGCCTAAAATAAACGGCTTATTGCCGTATTCTGGATTAATGGTGTTACCGCCTGAACGGTTAGCGCGTATTGATCCTGAATTAGCACCAACCGCGCGTATTCCTATAGTGGCAACCTTGCGGTCACAGAGCACGACTCAAACCGTTGAGGAGCGTGGTCTATTAAGCCGCAGCCTGCTCCCCGTGCCGGACTTAGAAGGTAAAGTGGCTTGGTATCTGGATGGTGGGATCTTATTTAATCGCGATACCTGGATTGTCGATCATATTCGTGATTTGGTTTACGACAAAGGGACTTTACCCGAGCGCTCTATTGGTACAGTCACCATCTTTTTAGATGATGTGCGCATTTCTACTAACGTACCGCTCAAGTTTCCTGCCCATGAGGGAGAAGCGCCAGAACGTGCACTTGGCAGCTTAGTGTCTGATGAAGTGAAGGAAAAAGTATTAGTCAATGGTGAGCAGTGGATCAACCGCGCCTTTGTATTTAATGATTGGTTTATTTCCGCCTACGCCCCTTTAGAAGATGTTCGCGGCCAGCGTGTTGGTATGATCTATACCGGATTTTCGGAATCACCCTTTATCCATAATTACTTATTAAATATTATCGAATTGGGTACCATTTTAATGCTGGTGCTCTTAGTGTCTGGGCTATTAGTTTATCGTGGGGCTTATAGCTTATTGTTACCGATTGAACGAATTCACCAAGTGGTGCAAGCGGTTCAGTCAGGTCGAAATATCCGTATTGGTGCTTTAGATTTAGACAGGGATAACGAGTTGTCGAATTTAGCCGAACAATTCGACAGCATGCTCGACCTCTTGCAGAGTCGAAATGCCCAAATTCAAGCAGCGGCAGAGCAGCTCGAGGTAAAAGTCGCAGAGCGTACCCGCAGTTTGCATGACAAAACTTTAGAGCTACAAAGTAATGTCGCATTACTCAATGAAACACGCCAACAGCTCGTCACTAATGAAAAACTCACCGCACTCGGAGAGTTGACAGCGGGGATCGCCCACGAGATTAACAACCCCACGGCGGTGATCCTCGGCAATATGGAGCTACTGCGTTATGAGCTGGGCGACAATGCCGATGTGGTAAAAGAGGAAATTGATCTCGTTATTCAGCAAGTAGGACGGATCACAACCATAATCCGCAGCTTGCTGCAGTACAGCCGCCCTGGCGAATTTAATGCACCATTAGAAATGCACAACATGACCTCGATCATTGAAGAAATGCTGGTATTAGTGCGGCATTCTATTCAGAAACAAGCAGTGGTATTGATTACTGAGCTAAACGCAACTTGCCCAGTGCAAGTTAACAAACCACAGTTATTACAAGTGTTGATTAATTTGGTGGTAAACGCTGCCCATGCGATGGATGGTAAAGGTCGAATTTGGATACGAACCTATGACTGGCTGCAACAGGGTGTGCCGATTGGCGTCAAAATTGAAGTCGAAGATGAAGGCGTTGGTATATCCCCAGAACAGCTAGGGCGGATTTTCGACCCTTTTTATACCACGCGTAAGGATGGCACTGGTTTAGGGCTTTCACTGAGTTACGGCATTATTAAGCGGATTGGCGGCACCATAGAAGTGAGTTCAACCTTAGGTAAAGGGAGTTTATTTACTATGGGCCTATATCGCGAAGCGAAGGAAGAGCGGCAAAATAGTCCCTATGAGGGATTATACTTTGCAGGTAATTATAACGAGATGTCTGGCGAGTAAGCATGTTTCTAAATGCAGAGCAGGCTTGTTAGCTCGGTCGTTGCCGTCATTTTGTGGTGCAGCTGTGAAGTCTATTATTTGGACGTTGGTAGTGCAGAAAAATAAGCAAAAAAAAGCCGGATGATGAGTCCGGCCACAAAGAGTGTGTGTGAGCAATGTCGTGCTTGCAAACTCAGGAGCTCCATAACAACGTCGATTACCAGTCATCGTTGTTAAAGATGAGTTTTTGAACGCACGTTAACGATAATCATTCTCAATTGTGTTTGCAAGCTATTTATTGCAAAAAGTGCACATCTTTACAAATCAGGAAATTGATTCTTGCGGATTGGCTCGCAAAATTTTGTCTTGTAAGACTTTTAGCAAAACACCGTATGCCGGTAGGAAAAGGCCTAAGCTCACGATCAGCTTAAAGCCGTAATCGACTGTAGCGATTTCGGGCCAATTGGCTGCCATAAAGCTATCTGAAGAGGCGTAAAAGGCGATACTGAAAAAGACTAAAGTATCGACCAGATTACCCACTAAGGTCGATGCCGCAGGCGCGACCCACCAAGAGCGGCTCGTTCGCAGGCGGGCAAAAACCTTAATATCCATCAACTGACCAATCAAATAAGCCGCAAAGCTGGCAAAGGCAATTCGGAACACAAAGGTATTCCACTGTGCAAGTGAATCAGCACCTTGGAAGCTACCTTGATGGAACACGACTCCCATCACGTAGGAAATCATCAAAGCGGGAACCATAGCTTTGAGTATGATGCTACGTGCGGCTTGTTGGCCAAAAATACGGACAGTGAGATCTGTGGCTAAGTACACGAATGGAAAGCTAAATGCGCCCCAAGTTGTGTGGTAACCAAATAGCTGAAATGGCAATTGTACTAAGTAGTTGCTGACGCAAATAATCAGTATGTGGAATCCTACTAATAGGAATAAGGCGCGGCGAAGCTGCGCTGTGGTTAACATTAACATATGTGGCCTTTTTAGTTGTGTAGGGCGGGGTGAGGGAACCCGCTAATTTTCAATTTATTATGTTTACGACAATATCACCGAACATTACCGATCGCAGCGAGGCGAAATCGGGTCGCCATTATAGTGGTCGAGTTTTAAGATGCAAGCCTGCGGTTTAAATGTACGCATAGAATGAAAACTCTTCTACACTTTGAATACGTCGAAGGAGGATAGCCATGAGACGATTTTTTGCTACTTTTTGCTACTTTTTGCTTATTTTTAGCTGTGTTACCCGTATCTGTTTCTGCCGCTCAGCCGATAGTGGTCAATGTGGCGACTGCATCGTGGGATGGTTTTGCCAATCCTGATAAAACGGGTTACTACTTCGAGTTACTTCAGCGGATTTTCCCTGAGCCAGAATGGCAACTCAATGTACAGTTTATGCCTTTTGCCCGCAGTTTATATCTTGTTGAGCACAATCGTACCGATATCACGCTCAGCGTTTATAAGGGTGATATTAAAAAGGGGCTATTAACAGAGAATATGGTTGAAGTGGACTCTATCGATGTGGCTGTTACTGCCGAGGTGGCGGCAGGCTGGACCGGTATTGAAAGCCTATCCCACAAGAAGGTTCAGGCCATGCTGGCCTACAGATACAATATGCTGACACCTGTGCCTATGTATTACGAAGAAAGTAGCGATATGTTGACTATGCTCAATAGCTTAAATGCTGGACGTATAGATGCCGTGCTAGATTACAAACCTAATTTACTTACGTTTGTTCCTAAATTAAAGGCGCCACAAAATTTTGTGATTATTCAAGGTGTACTCAAGGCCGAAACCTATTTTGTTTTCGCTAACACCGAGAAAGGCCAGATGTTGAAACAACATTTTGACCTTGCACATAAGCGCTTAATCGATTCGGGTGAACAGGACAGGCTTTACCTTGAAACGCTTGAAAAACGAAGGGCTGATGGCGCTGAATAGTCTTAATGTTTACTAGGCTTATTACATTTCGAATAGAATCGACATTATGGTCGCGATTTTATTTTCAAGCTCTTGCCACTCAGCTTCGGGCTCTGAACCTGCAATAATTCCCGCCCCCGCAAATAGGTTAATCCGACCCGATTCGATCAGCGCACTGCGGATCGCTACCGAAAATTCACTCTCATATTTATTGAAATAGCCACAGGCACCAGCGTACCAGCCACGAGTATAACCTTCACGCTGACGAATAAAGTTCAATGCTGAATGCCGCGGCAAGCCGCCCACCGCAGGGGTTGGATGCAAGGCTTGTAACAGTTCAAAATCATTGACACCTGTTTTTAGCTCGGCATGAATTGCACGGTGTAAGTGTTGAATATGATTGAGTTTAAAAATAGTGGCGAGTTCATCGGCACCGACATAACGGCTCAATGGTGTGAGCATGTTGACTATATGCCTGCGAACAAGTTGGTTTTCAACGCTATTTTTATTGTCTTCTAATAAGGCGTTTGCCAGTGCAATATCCTCTTCTTGGCTTAAGCCGCGAATCGTTGTGCCGGCAAGGGCTTCGGTAAATAACTCTTGTTGACGACGGCGAAATAAACGCTCTGGTGAGCAAGAGATAAAAGTACGCTCAGGGCTAAATTGAAAGCCAAATTGAAAGCTATTAGGATTACGCCCTTGCCAGCAGGCAAGCACCATCCAAGGATCGACAGGTTCGTTAACGGCAAGCTGAGTTAACCGAGATAACACCACTTTTGGGGTGTTTTGATTGAACTTCGGATCGATAACTTCCTCAACAAGGTTTTTCCAGCGTGTAAAGTCGGGCGTATCTGTGCGTGCTAAAAGGGCGATTTTTTTGGGTGGCGAAAGTGGCTTTGCAGGCATCACAGCTTCGATAGCTGCAATAGCGTTATCTATTTCGCTATGATGACCATTATCGGCAAAATTAAGATTCACTAACAAACTAAATTGGTTGCCACTACGCCTAAATTCAATACGCGGTAGGATAAAGCGACTATTACCAAACTCAGGCCAAGATTCTATGGTGCGATCAAAAGCGACACCGCCGTAGTAGCGAATATTTTGATTGCTTGATAAAGCGCGCTGCTCTTGATAGGTAGTGGCCAGTTGCTGATCGCTGATTGCCGTTTCAAACTTAATATCTTTACACGATCCTATCGCCGACACTTCCTCAATTCTATCGCGCCCATGCCAGTAAATACGTGGAAATTGGGACTGTGATGCCAGCCATGAAATTAAAGGCATAGCGACTGTACCAACAGATAGCTGTACGACCTGTTCTGTCACAGGGATTTGCTTTAATTGAATGAGTTTGTCGATGAGAGACTTAAGGTCTTCTGACAGGGCATGAACGGGCAAATAGAACTCCAAAGTAAAGATAAGGGATGAAGGCGAAAGCTGAAAGTCACGTTATCAGTATCCCGCATTAATACATTTAACTCAGGCTAGTGCACTCTTTTTTAAGTCATTTACCTTTTAGTTGATTGAGTTTGTAAATAAGAATCTTTCGCTCAAATTAAAGGCCACAGCCAAGAGTGTCAAGATGTAAGCCTCTGGTGTGTGACTTTTGCCATAATCTCATTTAATAGCGATAAAAACCGTGACTTAAGTGGGTCTTTTTGTCGGTCAAACCATCCTTGAGAGACATTTTGTCTGCTGGTGGTGAAATACTTTCCCCCTTTAGTTTAATTAGTTGATCTGAGTTGGTTTTTAATGGTTTTTCGGTTGAGACAGAATAATCACGGTTCACAATAGCTGGTACATCTTCAATTTTCGACGTGACAATAATAATATGATTACCCCAAATACCCTCTTTAGAGTGTCATCTTTAGCCTTAGCTATTGGTCTTAGTCTTACTGTTCAAGCTGATGAAATCGCCCGTGATCCGCTACTCAATATCAATGAAGTGATCGTCGTGCATGGTGACGGCGGAGAAGCCCGTGAAATGGCGACTACCCATTGGAGCATTAGTGAAGAAGAGATCCGTGCAACCGGAGCGCAAAGCCTAGATCAAGTCTTAAAGAATGTGCCGGGTGTGTACATTCGTGTCGGTGGCGACGGAACACCAAGGGTTGATATTCGTGGTTTTAAAACTCGCCATGTGACCTTGTTGGTCAATGGTGTACCTATGAGCAGCGCCGATGATGGTCAGTTCGACCCGAGTATCATTCCCACAAGCCAAATTGCCTCGGTAGAAGTGTCTGTCGGCCCGACATCTGTGCTTTACGGTCCAAGTGGTGCGGGTGGCGTGATTAACATTATTACCAAGCAGGGCAGCACGGCGCCAGCACTAGCTGGACGCCTCGAAGCGGGCAAAGACAATACATTTAATGGCGATATCAGCGCCGCAGGTTCGGGTGACGATTGGCAAGGTTTAGTCAGTGTCAGTCGGCAGCAAACCGACGGTTTCCCTATGTCGAATGACTTTGAGGCGACGCAATACCAAGACGGTGAGCTGCGCGTTAACTCGGATAAAGAAGTCACTAACGTTTATGCCCAAGGCAGTTACTGGTTATCCGACAAGACCCAATTGATTGCCAATATGGCGCTGCGTAGTGGCGAATGGGGAAAACCTGCCCGTGACGGTACCGGTAGCGGCAAGTTGAAATTCGAACGTACCGATGACTATGACGCGCATACTTTCCAACTGGGGTTAGCGCATCAATTTGATGACACTTTCACCCTGCGTGGCTTTGGTTATCACAATCAAAGCGATACCTTAGAAGCCTCCTATGCCGATGAAACCTATCAGGCAGCGACTCTGTCCCAAGATGGGCGCTCGGTTGTGCAAGGCGTCAATCTGCAGTTAATCACAGACTTGCATACCGCAGGTTTATTCACGACCTCAGTCATTGCCGAGAAACAACGCTGGAAGTCAGTCGTCGATACTTATACGACTAATACAGGTAGTAATAATGGTGGCACTACAGGTTCTGACGGCGGAACTGGCACAGGTGGTGGAACAGGTACAGGTGGTGGAACAGGTACAGGTGGTGGAACAGGTACAGGTGGTGGAACTGGCACAGGTGGTGGAACAGGCACAGGCGGTGGAACAGGCACAGGCGGTGGAACAGGCACAGGTGGTGGAACAGGCACAGGCGGCGCCGAGAACTTAAATGATTCCGCTTGGCTATATACGGCCGCGGCTGAGTATCAGTATCAATCTGAGCTGCAGTACGGCTTTACCTTAGGTGGCGCTTATCATTCACTCGACACCACAGATAGTAACGATGGCAACTATTCGGCCATGGCCTCCAGTTATTGGCAGGCGGCGCAGGATTCTCGCTTAAGCTTAAGTGTGGCACGTAAAGTGCGTTTCCCCTCTATGGTGAACTTGTATTCGCAGCTATCTGGTAATAGTGATTTAGAAGCCGAAGAGTCTAAGCATGTGGAGCTGGGTTTAGAGCAGAATCTGCCGGCGAGTACCGATTTCTCCCTTTATAGCTATTACACTGATGCGAAAAATTACATCGCCAAGGATGTCGATGGTTTCTACCAAAATATGGGGCGTTATAAGTTCAAAGGGGTGGATTTTCAAATCAATAACCATGCGATTGAGCGCTTAGATCTGAGCTTCTCTTATAGTTTTCTCGATTCAGAAGAGATAGACGGCGATGATACCTTAGATGCCTTGCAATATCGTCCACGTCATCAGTTACGTTGGCAGATGAGTTACGAATTTCCCTTCGAGACTCAAGTTCACCTCAACGTGGAGCGTATTTTAGACCAAGTCTATGCGACGCAAGTGAAGGTTGGTGGTCAGACGCAATATCAACAGCAGTCGTTAGACAACTACACCTTAGTGGACGTAAATCTGGTACAGCCATTAATTCGTGACAAGTTAGATGTTTACCTACGTGCGACTAACTTGCTGGATGAAAACTACTACCAGAGTGAAGCCCTGCCACAGTCGGGACGACAGATCTTCATCGGTGTGAACTGGCAGATCTAATATGAAACTACTAGCGCTCGAAGGCGTTAGCTTCAACTATGGCAGCCAGTTACCGACGGTATTACAGGAGGTTAACTTGGCGATTGGCACCGGCCAATGCCATTGCGTGAGCGGTCCTACGGGCTCTGGGAAATCGAGTCTGCTAAACCTACTGGCGGGCATGTTAAATCGCCCGCATGAAGGCGACATCTGGCGTTACCCACAACTGATTACGGGGCTGGTGATGCAAGACCCGCAAACTCAGCTCCTTCGGCAAACTGTTGGCGCGGAAGTGGCTTTCGCGTTAGAAAACCTCGGTATTCCCGCCGAGAAAATGCTACCTAAAGTGCAATTAGCACTGCGGCGCGTGGGCTTATATCTGCGTCTCGATACCCAAGTCAGCACGCTTTCCCTCGGCCAAAAATATCGTCTAATGATTGCCGCTCAACTGGTGTGCGAGCCGCATTTACTGCTGCTCGATGAGCCTTGGGCGCAACTCGATGATCACGGTGTGAGTGAGCTGCTGGTCGTGCTTCGCAATCTTATCCAAGATGGCATGGCGCTAGTGTTGGTTGAACATAACGCCTCGGCTTTCGCTGAGATTATTCA
This sequence comes from Shewanella sp. MF08487, assembly GCF_050848685.1. Taxonomy (NCBI): domain Bacteria; kingdom Pseudomonadati; phylum Pseudomonadota; class Gammaproteobacteria; order Alteromonadales; family Shewanellaceae; genus Shewanella; species Shewanella sp. MF08487. The sequence continues at coordinate 57,497 of NZ_JBOZPB010000015.1, read as the reverse complement.
GCATTACTGGCAGTTAGAGGCGGGCAAGCTATCCGAAGGCATCTATACCGTGACCGATGCGCCGCAAGTTGAGGCACCTGCGTGGCGAAATCAACCTAAGTTTGAGCATTTGGGTAAAGTCTTGGTTAGCGCCGAAGCCTTTGAGTTTGGGTTCGATGCTTGTCCCACGTTATTTGCGTGTCCGCACGGATTCCAACTGCAGGCGGGTGAGATAGTGACCTTAGTGGGAGATAACGGCTCAGGTAAAACCAGCTTATTAAAAAGCTTGGCGGGTGTGCTTAACTTGAAGCAGCGACTGCCAATTAAGGTGCTAGGGCGAAGACCTAAGCTTGGCGTTTACGGTGCTGACCTAGGACTGTTGATGCAAAGACCGAGTCGACAATTGTTTGAGACCAGCGTGCTAGCCGAAATGCAGTTTAGCCTTAGGCGTTTTGAGCTCCCCAAAGAGCGCGCGGCGCAGATGCTGGATGAATTAGATTTATTTGGCTTAGCTCAGTTGTCACCCCACAAATTATCCTATGGCCAACAGCACTTGATTGCCTTAGCGTCACTCGCTTGCCTAAGCCCTAAAGTATTGCTTTTGGACGATCCATTGGCGGGGATGGATAAGCATTACTACGGCAAAGTGTGGTACTTACTGAAGCGGTTAAGCTCCCAAGGTTGTGCTGTTTTGCTCAGCAGCCACAGAAGCATTGAACACACCGCTGTGTCACGGCAATTGAGTTTGCGTAATGGCCTATTAGTGGAGGAATTGATTGAAACAGGAGGGCGTTATGTGGGCTAGTTGTCGGCGCCTGCGCGCACTGCGGTATTGGTGTCATGAGCGGAGGGAAACGGCACTCTGTGCGTTGTCGCTGCTATTGGTGTGCGTGCTCTCAGCCTGTGCTTTTGTATTGCCCGCTGCTTTACTCTTGCCATTAGCAGGGCTTAATGGACTGCTTGTTATCCACGGTTTGCTGCGGCGCGGCAGTATTTTGGGCGTGCTCAAGCTAGGTTTAGTGCAACTTAGCATCACTCTGAGTTTGTACTTAATTCTTTATGGTGTTGAGCATTTAGCCCAAGGCGCTGTGGTGGTTGCGCGTATTATTTTGGCGACCACTCCCGGTTGGTGGCTGTGTATTACGGCAGCTCCGGAGCGGATTGGTGAAGTGTTAAGTGCGTTTTTACCGACCAAGTGGGCCTTTGTGGTCGCGGCATCCTTAAGTTTATTGCCCTATATGGCAGATGAAATCCGCGAGATATATCAGATCCAGTGTTTGCGCGGGGCACGCATTACACCTAAGGCGCTGCGTAACCCTAAAAATTGGTCCGAGTTGGTGTATTGCGTGTTATTTCCCGTCTTAATCCAATTACTTAAATTATCTCGCCAGATGGCCGTTGCAGCGCAGAGCCGTCACTTTGGTTTAGCGCAACGGCCAACACATTGGCATTCACCGAGAGACAATAATGATTAAAAAAATCCCGCTGAGTTTACAAGACTCCCTATTTGTTGGCTTTTGCGCCACCTTGCTGGTGGCATTAACGGGCATGTTAAGGCTGAAGTTGGGCTTGTCTGGTCACAGCATGTTCCTGATGAGCTTCTTTTATCTGATCTGTTATGGCGTGTTAGGTCGTTTCGGCAGCATGACGGCATGCGGTGTTATCGCGGGCATAGTGGCCATGGCTTTAGGCGTAGGTAAAGGCGGGCCTATGATTTTACTGAAGTTTGCCTTGCCAGCCATTGCAATGGATCTCGTCGCCTTACTCTTGCCGCTCAGTCTGAACTTGCACTGGCGCTGCGTGATCTTAGGCATTGCAGGCTGTATCGCTTGGGCGGGCAAAGTGGCACTCACCAATGTGCTCGCGGGCATGGCGCTGGATGTTGTGTTGATTCAATGGAGCTTAAGTGTATTAAAAGGCGGCTTTTTCGCCACATTGGGCGCCTTGCTTGTACCGCCTGTGCTGATGCGATTAAAAGCCCATGACCTGTTACACCGTGACAAATTTTAAAAACCTTTTTAAAGCTTTAGGAAATGCAGATGAAAAATTGGCTGATTTGTATCGACGATACCGATGATATAGGCACTAAGGGCACGGGCGAAATTGCCGAGGAAATCGCCCATCTGCTCGCGAATATGTCGGGCGGCCATGCCTCCTTTGTAACGCGGCATCAATTGTTTGTGCACCCCGATATACCTTACACCTCGCACAACAGTGCCATGTGTTTTGCGCTGCGCTCGCCATTGACGCAGGCTGAGATCCATCAACATGCCGTTGCGCACTTGGTCGCGGAATCAGCTCCAGCTGCCGATCCTGGCATCGCCATACTCGGTGTCGACTCTCAATATGACGCCGCGGCTTTAATGGATTTTGGCCGCAGAGCTAAGATTGAAGTGATCACTAAAGCGGCGGCCTATGATTTGGCTGAACAACTTAACATTCAGCTGACCGAACATGGCGGCACAGGCCAAGGTGTTATTGGTGCGTTAGCGGGATTAGGGCTACGTTTGATGGGCAGCGACGGCAGAGTAAAAGGCCAGATTAAACTTGGCCAATTTGAGGATGTTATACTCGAACTCAGCGTTGCTGATATCCTCGAGCAGACCGGACTTGATGCTGTGATGAGCATGGACAAGCATCGACTTGCGCAGGATGAGCGAGTACAGCTGAAGGGGAAAGTCAAAGCGGTATACCTTGAACACCAGTTTGTATTGCTCGTTCACCAAGAGGCAGAACAATGGCGCAATGCTGGAAAGCAAGCTCTGCAGACCTATTAGCGTAAATAGAGAGACTTTTAATTGTGAGACGTTAAAAAGAGGGTGCTAAATGGATCTCAACTTGGTCGAACACGCATTTGAATTAAAGGATGACCGCTGGATTTTTAAGGCGGGACTGGCTAAATATTCACAGGCGAGGCAAGTGGCCAATCAGTGTACTCGTTTTATCCCAGATGATGAGGATGAGCAGATCGACGACGAGCCCCGCTCCTGCTACAACTGCCAATATCGGCGCTGGATAGTCGCCGGTTTTGAATGCTTATCTATCAGGCGTTCATTGATTTAATGTTAAAAAGCAATATTGCAGGCCTTATTTCATCTACTTAAGTTTGGCGCATGTCTTTTAGCAACAAAGTCTATAGTGATTATCTAATACTCAGTTTAGAATGCCCTCACGTTTGCTCTATAATTATAAATAAATAACAACAGAAGATGTGCGCGTAAGTCGCTTTAGTATCGTATGTTTAAATTGATATATTATTCAGGCAATCATCCTTGGGGTTGTAGATATGAATGAGTCGGCAGAATTAGTTGACCTGATAAAATTACCTGTGTCGCAACTGACATTAGGCATGTTTGTCTGTGCCATAGACAAACAGGATAAAGGCCAACTTGCGATTACTAATGCAGGGCAAATAAAACATAAGGATGCGATTTCTAAGCTAACGAAAAGCGGTATCAAATTTGTTTGGGTTGATGCGCAGCGCTCTGCTGAGTATTGTGGTTTAAGTAAGAAAACGACTAACCCCCCTCATTCTCCAGTCCATCCAGCTCCTCCAATTATTAGTGAGCCAGAAAGTCAAGAAATACCCATAAGTCGTGAAAAGCAACAAGCTCAAGCAAAGGTGATGCTGAGTGAGGCTAAAGATCTTATTCGTAAAGTATTATCCGAAACCTTTGAAGGCAAAGCTATTGAGGTTGGACCGTTCGAGGCTTTAGCAGACAACATGATAGAGTCTGTTATGTTGGATGCTGACGCGCTTAAATGTATGTCAGCGCTGCGCTCAAAAGATGCTTATCTACTTGAACATTCAGTGAATGTCGCTTTTTTATTAGTAACCTTTGGCAAGTACTTACAATTTGATCGTGATAAATTACGAGAAATGGCCGTCGGCGGGATTTTACATGATATCGGTAAAATTAAAGTCGACAATAAAGTGCTGCATAAGCCGGGTAAACTGACGCCGGAAGAATTCGAACATATGAAGTTGCATCAAGTGTATGCGCTAGCAATTATGAACGAAGCCAAAGGATTATCGCAAACAAGTAAAGATATCTGTTTAATGCATCACGAAAAACTCGATGGGCGCGGTTACCCAAGGGGCTTAAAAGATGATCAAATCCCTCTTCATGGTCGCATGAGTTGCATCGTCGATATCTTTGATGCCTTAACAGCCACGCGCTGTTATAAAGAAGCCATGAGCCCAGCAGCAGCCTTTAAAATTTTGCTCAGTTTAACGCCATTTCACTTAGATCAACAATTGGTCTACGAGTTTATTCGTTGTATCGGTATTTATCCTGTGGGCTCCTTAGTTGAATTATCGGATGGCCGAGTTGGTATTGTCTGGGCTTCGAAGGACAGAGATGCACTACATCCTGTGGTGAAGTGTTTTTATTCTCTAAAATTCAAGCGTTATACAGATGTCGCTATGGTAGACCTATTAACGTCCGAACTTTATATTGAGCGTGGTGTATCACCGAGTTCATTGGATATTGATCCAACGCCTTTCTATTAATCCTCATATTCTTATTCATAATGCCGCCATCTTCGCTGATGGCAGGCGTGAACGATTGCAGAGCCTAGGTTAAAAACCGTAAACTGAATATCTTTTCCGGTCGGCAATGCGATGAACAGTGCGATGAAATCACTATCTCCTATTTTTATCATTCTCCTATCCTTGGCTTTGTTAATCCCTGGGGTGACTCAACCTATTTTGAGTATTAGCGGCAGTATCGATAAGGCAAAGCTGGCGGAACAAGGCATAGAGCAAGTTGCCGAAAGCTTTGATGAGGACTCGGGGCGCGACAGCGCTCGTGGTATGTTGAGTATGGTCAGTGGTTTGCTGGGGCTCAATAGCCTTAAGGGCGAAGTCGAAGTGTTGCAGAAAACCCGCAGTATTTGGGGAACGGTAACCGAACTTTATCACTCTGGGAACGGGCTCGTCGCGGGATTAGTCATGTTATTCAGCGTGGTGGTGCCGGCCTTGAAGTTGAGTTTAATGCTGGTACAGCAATGTGTGAGTTCGATTGGTCTGAAACTGAGGATTAATGCCGTCGTCAATGCACTCGCTAAGTGGTCGATGGCCGATGTGTTTGTGGTGGCGCTGATCATCACCTTTATGGCGGGGAACGCCTCAGGTGGTATGGGGGAAATGCTAAAAACCCAAGCGCAATTTGAAAATGGATTTTACTTCTTTACCGCGTACTGCATTTTATCGATTTTGAGTGGTTTTTTAGTGCGGCGTCCAACGCCAATTTTGTAGCGAGTTTATAAGGCATGCCGACCTTAGCGATAAGGTCGGATGCCTAGATTTAACCGCGCAGTGAGTTAGGACAAAGTGCCATTTTGATAAATGGGCATAATCCAATAGCGGCAGGGATTATGTTTGCAGACCAAAGCCAGTGCATCGAGCAGCGCCGCTTGTTGCGCAGCGGGGTGCATGATTTCGAATTTGCAAAACTCCCGATAACCTTCCACTTGTTCCTTGATATTAAAATGGCTGTGTTCACGGCTAAAACCACAAATATTCCCTAGGCTAAAACCCGACAGAAACTCTAACTCTATCAAGGTATCGACTATGTCGTCCTTAATATCATTTTGGGCGATCAGTACTAACAGTTGTTCTGTGCTCATTTACGTTTCTCCAGCCAAAAATACAGAATTGGCAGTAAATACAGTGTGGTAATGGTTGAAGTGAGCAGACCGCCAATCACCACAATCGCTAAAGGTTTTTGAATTTCAGCCCCAGGGCCCGAGGCAAATACCAGCGGCATAAGACCAAACATGGCCGTTGTCGCCGTCATCAAAATGGGACGTAAACGCCGCGCCGCACCTTGTTCCACCCGTTCGCGCAGGTTGCTGAACATGTGCTTGGTTTGTTCGTAATAGCTGACCATCACCACGCCATTGAGTACAGCGACGCCGAGCAGGGCGATAAAGCCAACCGAGGCGGGCACTGATAAATATTCTCCCGACAAATACAGGCTAACTATGCCGCCCATCATAGCGAAGGGAACGTTGGCGAGGATTAAGCCCGCTTTGGCAAGCGAGCCAAATGTCGTAAATAAAATCAGGGTGATCAGTGCGATAGCAATGGGGATCACTAGTAGTAAATTGCTGGTTGCCCGCTGTTGGTTTTCAAACTCGCCACCAAAACTCACGCTATAACCGCTCGGAAGTTTGATTTCCTGCGCAATTTTAGCGTTGAGCTCTTCTACAAAACTCACGATATCGCGACCTTGCACGTTAGTGGTGATCACTGAAAAGCGATTCCCTTGCTCACGCTCGATAAGGATGGGGCCTTGCTTATAGCTTAAGGTAGCGACATCAATCAGGCGTTTTAAGGAGTGATCTGGCATCACCAGTAACTGATTTTTAAGCTCATTAATGCTGCTTAAGTGGCTCTGATTGTTAGCCATCAGCACGGGTGTGCGCTTTTTACCTTGCAGCACTTCGGTCACGATAACGCCTTCGAGCTGGCTTTTCAGGTAGCGAGCAAACTCCATGGTGCTCATGCCAAAGCCACGGGCGAGCTCGTTATCTAAGGTGAGGTTGATAAAAGGACTACCTTCGATCATCGCCATTTTCACATCGACGCTGCCGCTAGTGGTATTAACCAGCTGTTGGATTTGGCTCGTGAGCTGACCTAAGGTGTCGATATCGTTACCAAAGACCTTGATCGCCACGTCGCCAATGCTGCCAGTGAGCATTTCGGATACGCGCATTTGTATCGGTTGAGTAAAGTTAAAATTAACGCCGGGATAGTCCAATAACACAGTGCGGATCGCATCGATAAGTGCTTCTTTATTGGCAAAGCGCCATTCGCTGCGGGGCAAAAGTTCTAAGAATACATCGGTTTCATTGAGTCCCATGGGATCTAAGCCGATTTCATCCGCGCCAGTACGCGCCACCATCTGTTTGATTTCAGGTACTTTGGCTAGCAAAGTTTGCTGAATTTGCTTGTCGATGGCAATCGAAGCCTCGAGTGAAATTGACGGAGACTTCTCCAGCTGCAGGATAATGTCGCCTTCATCTAAGGTCGGCATAAAGGTTTTTCCCACTAACCCGAACAGCCCTAGACTGACAATAAGCAAGCTAAAGGCGATTACCATAAAGCGTTTTTGATGGCTAAACGTGCCCTTGAGACTGCCCAGATAAAGCTGTTTAAGCTTTTCAATCGCCTTAGGTTCCTTGGCGGCTTTTTCGTTGACGAGATAAGAAGCAATAACCGGAATAACAGTTAACGACAACACCAGCGCCGACAGCATGGCAAACACGATAGTGACCGCAACTGGGGTAAAGAGTTTACCTTCGAGCCCGCTCAAGGTCAGCAAGGGCGAGAATACTATCATGACGATCACTGTGCCCGACACCACGGGGATGGCAACGTCCTTGGTCGCGCGAAAAATCAAATGCAGCCGCGGTAATCTCTGCTTTGTGGCGATGAGATTCACCATGTTTTCGACTACGACCACAGATGAATCCACTAACATGCCGATGGCGATAACGAGCCCGCCTAGACTCATTAAGTTCGCAGAAAGATTGAAGTAATCCATCATCAAAAACGTCATCAGCGCGGCAAGAGGCAGCGAGAGTGACACGACCAATGCGGCGCGCACGTTACCTAAAAACAACGCCAGCAAGATGATTACCAGCACTACGGCTTCGAATAAGGCATTGGAGATGGTATCAATCGCGGTATTGATCAGATTCGCGCGGTCGTAAAAGGTGTTGATCTGGCTCCCTTCTGGTAAGGTTAGGCTGATTTGATCGAGTTTTTCTTTAATGTTTTTGACTACTTGTGCGGTATTGGCGTCTTTTAGGGCGATGATTAAGGCTTCAGCGGTTTCGTTACCGTCCTTAGTGACTGCGCCATAGCGGGCTAAGTGGCCAATTTGAATATCGGCCAAATCCTGCAGTCGATACACTCTGGCATCATCGGCCTTGATCACTAATTGTTTGAGCTCGTCGATATCATCGATGCGACCTTCGGCGCGCACTATGATGGCATCTGTACCAATGGTGAGCTTGCCCGCACCTTCGTTGTGATTATTCTCCACTATCGCTTGTTGCAGCGCCGCAAAACTTACGCCCGCGGCCGCCATAGCCGCAGGTTTGGGGGTCACACTAAAGCTTTTGGCATAGCCACCGAGGATATTCACATCGGCGACACCTGCAACGGTTCGTAGTAGCGGACGGATTTCCCATTCGAGTAATTGCCGTCTTTCCATCAGCGAAAGATTGGGATTTTCGAGTGAAAACATAAAGATTTCGCTGAGCGGCGTACTCATTGGCGCCACGCCGCCCGTCACACCTTCAGGAAAACTATCCCACACGGCGGCGATGCGCTCGCTCACCTGCTGGCGCGCCCAATAGATATCTGTGCCTTCGTCAAAATCGAGGGTGATATCGCTGATGGCGTATTTAGTGGTCGAGCGCAGAATCGATTGATGGGGAATACCTAACAGTTCGGTTTCAATCGGCACGGTAATTTGCGCTTCGATTTCCTCCGGCGTCATGCCGGGCGCCTTGAGGATGATTTTCACTTGGGTGGGCGAAATATCGGGAAAGGCATCCAAGGGAATGGAAAACCAGGCTCGCGCTCCCGCTAACATGATGATCAGCGCCACAATCAGCACAAATAAGCGCTGCGTAAGCGAAAAGCGGATGACTGAGGTCAACATCTTATTCGCCTCCTAGGCCAAGCATTATGCCTTTGACTGCGGCAACCGACTGGGATAACACTTGGATTTGGCTCAGATCCTGATCGCTTTCAACAATATATTGCTCTGGGGTTGAACCCAGAATATCGATAGTCACTGAGATGAGCGTGTCGGCGGTTTTAGTGAAGACTTGGCTGTCTTGCTCCCAACTGAATACGCTATTTTTAGGCAATAAATACACCGCCTTTTGATACTCGGGTATCACAGTGATATGTTGTCCTAACAGTAAGTTACACTCCTGCGGTACGGGTGATGACCAAGCGGTCACAAACGCACCTTCGGCGATGGCCGACACGGACTCAATGGCGATATGGCACTGATTGATATTCACCGCCGAGAGCGAGTGCGACTGACTCATTGGCACACTGACCTTGACGCGAATGCTGTTGCTGGGCACCAGTGAGAATAGCTGCGAACCCGCCATATAAGGTCCATTCACTTGGTTGAGTTTAACGATCCCCGCCACTGGCGTGCCTACCACTAGGGAGTCTGTGGCGGCATCTGTGCTTTTGACTATCTCCATAAAATGCTGCATGTGCTCGTATTCGAGGTGAGTGCTGAAGTAGTCTTGGCTGATCTCGCGCCATTTTTCGGCGCTGATACTGCCATTGTTTAATAAGGGTTTATTGCGCTCATAACGGCTTTTGGCCAGTTGATATAAGCTGCTAGCGGCTTCGACTTGGGCGAGGTAGTGGAATACTTCTGGCCCAGTCAGTTTGACAATCGCTTGGCCTTTAGTGACGAGCTGGCCTTGGCCGACGAGAAAGCTGATCTGCTGGATATTCTCCGGCGTGCTGATCCAATAATCGTTACCGGGGAGGATTTCAACCTGCGCGGGCAACGGGCTGCCCTCATAACTGGCGACTTTCTGTGGTTGCACATAGCTCAGGTCTAAATTACCGAGGGAGCTTATCGTTAAGGATTCAGCCTGCACTAAGGTGACAACACTGGCGGATAAACAGAAAAGGCATGCGCCGTACTTGGCCATCATAATGAAATTCCTAAGGCTTGCAGTTGTTGGGAGTGCAGTTGTTGCTGCGCGACTTGGTTCAGTGCCAAGCGGGATTCGGTATCGAGGGCATCCATATAGCGGCGCAGCCAGACTTCGTAGCTAACTTGGTTTTGGTCTTTGACCTTAGCCAGCTCTTCAGTGATGGTGCGGCTAAGGTGTAAGGCTTGGGTTAGCAATGTTTGTTGGTCGAGTAAGTTTTGTTGCTGTTGCTCTAGCTTTTTAAGTTGAGTTTTTAGTTCGATATAGGTACGGTCGAGGTTGAGCGTGTGCTCGGTATTGGCTTGTTGCCATTGGGATAATTCGGTTTGTGATAGGGCAGAACCTAAGGTCAGTGGTACAGAAACGGCGATGCCAAGCTGTTGATCATCGACTTGATTATCGGCGGTATTTTTGGCCGTGAGTGAGACAGCCCAAGGATCGTTATTCCCCGCTTGCTGACTCTGGATGATCAACAGCTGTTGCTGTTTCTGTAGGCTCAATAATTGCCATAATGGATGCTGCGCGAGAATGTCATTGGGTTGGTTGTTGGCAGAAAGTGGCCGCGCAGTTTCGGCTATGTCCTGCGGTATTTGCTCTTGTCCGGTGAGTTGTTGATAGAGGGCAAGCGCTTCAGCCTGTTGCTGATTAAGATCGACCCGCTCCAGTGCAATATCCACCAGTTCGCGTTCTAACAAGAGTATGTGGGCAATCGGCAGTTCGCCCGCATCTGTGAGTTGCTTTTGCTGGTTATGGAGTTTGTCGAGTAATTGGCTCTTGCGATCTAATTGGGCCAGTTTTACTGCGGCAAGACGATGTTCCCACAGGCTTTGTCGCAATAATCCCGATAAATACAGGCCTTGAAGCGTGGCTTGTTGCACCTGAATGCCTTGGATGAGTTGTTTAATTTGCTTATCGCTGCTGTGCAAAGCAGGGGATTTTATTGGCAAATTGAGTGAGAGTTCCTGCTCGTAGCTGTTACCATTATCTAGGCTACCTAAGTGACTCAAGCTAATGCTCGGCAGGCCATTGAGCCAAGATGAACTGCTTAAGCTTATTTGTGATTGCGGTAACTGACCACTCGATTGAGATAGAGAATGTAATCTTGCTTGGCTGGTGGTGAGTGCTTGAGATAGCTCGGAATGCGCGGCGTGGCACAGGAAACTGCTGCTGACTAAGGTCGTCAACAGACATAACTTGATACAAGACGTACTGACAGACATAGGACGATTCTATGGTAATAAAGTGTGCTGTCAGTGTAGGGATTGGTGGGCGAAAGTCGTGGGGGACATGTATCATAAAACCGTTTATGGTACATATGTCCCATAAATTAATGGGTTGATTTTGCTTTTATTTAGGAGTTTTTCGATGAAGGATCTTGTCATTATTGGTCTGTTGGCCTTGATCATATGCTTTAAGCTTTTTGACATCACTTCCGACATTCAATTGGGCATTCCCCAATGGCATATTGCCCAGGAAGCCATGTTGTTAGTGCTCACTGTGATTGGTGCCATGTACTTAAGTTATGATCTTATTCGTCGCTCCCGCGAAGTGAAAGCGTTGGCTAAACGGTTGGAGCATGCGGATAAAAAAATCGACAATATGTCGACACAAATGCGCTCTGCCAGACAAGAATACAGCCAAGCTGTGTCGCAGCAATTAGAGACTTGGGGCTTTACTAAGAGTGAGCAGCAAGTGGCATTTTTATTACTTAAAGGCTTAAGTTTTAAAGAAATTGCCGAAGTGCGTCAGACCAAAGAAAAAACCGTCAGACAGCAGGCATCAACCATTTATGGTAAAGCAGCAGTCGATGGACGCCATACTTTCTGTGCTTGGTTTATGGAGGATTTTATCCAAGAGCATAATCAAGATATTGCCGCGAACGAAGCGGCATCAAGCCATAAGGCAGCGTAAATAAGTACAGAACTGACTTAGCTGTTATAGCTATTTGTTATTAATAAATGATATTTGTTAGCCTTTAAGTTCTAAACAATAATGAGCATCCCCTAAGTTTGCAGGAAGATGCAATTGAAGAACTGGTTGATTATCGTGTTTTGCCTGCTTGCCTTAATTGCGTCAACGCAAACCTTCGGATTGGTACGTTCGCTGATTGAATTATGCGCTTTTGTCGGTGTTCTTTTTTTTGCTTGGCGAGTGCAGACGATGGCAGAGTAAATCTCTGCCATCATTAATATTAATTACTGAAAATAAAGAATATACACTAAAGATGTTACACCAATTGCTGCCCACAACATTACCCCAAGTAGTAAAGGCTTTGGGCCACTCGCGCGCATTTTCTGCACAGTAATTCCTGCACCAATCAAAAATAAACACACTACGAGTGCGCGTTTTGAGAGCATAAATAGGGTGTCATAAACTGCATTAAATTGTGGTAACCAATGCGCTACAGCAATCGCTAAGCAATAAAAACCAATAAAATATGGCAGATTTATTTTGCGTTTATTGCCACCAAATATCATAGCGCTGACAAGGGCGATAGGGATAATCCACAGTGCGCGAGAGAGTTTTATGGTTGTGGCGATTTTTAAGGCTTCGTCACCATAGGCTGACGCAGCACCGACAACCGATGAGGTGTCGTGGATGGCAATGGCACTCCACACGCCAAAATCGTATTGGCTCATGTTGAGTAAATGGCCAATGGCGGGGAATAAAAATAGTGCAACTGAATTGAGCACAAACACACAGGCTAATGCCGTGGCAGTTTGGTCATTTTTGGCATTAATAGCAGGGGCGACAGCAGCAATCGCACTACCGCCACAGATAGCGGTGCCAGATGCAATTAAGTGGCCTGTCACGTGATCAAATTTGAGGGCGCGAGTGAGTATAAAACCAAGGCCGAGAGTGAAAAAAATCGAACCTACAATCAAACCAAAGTTGTGGGTACTGGCTTCTATGGCGGTGGTGACATTAATGCCAAACCCTAAGCCAATGATTGAATAAGACAGGAGCTTTTTAGTCAGTGCTGCGATATTCCATTGTACCGGCACCCAACCTAAGCTTGCTAAAGTAAATCCTAGCACTAACGCCATAGGGGATGAGATAAAAGGTGTGAGGCATAATAAGCCCGCACAGATAAAAATAATGCGCTGACGTTTATTAACGTCTTGTAATTTTGATGAAAATTTCATAGCTACCTATGCACTAGCGATTAAATGTTATCGTTCCAACCTCATATATTCACACTAAACGGCTAATGCAAAATGGTCATCAATAAAAACTGATATTGGAAAACGATGCTAGGGGCATTATAGCTGTGAGTATTAGCTTCAATAAAATCAATTAAACTTATCTTTATCATCAATTTTATTTATTGCTTTGGTGGGGTACATTTGCGCAAAGGTAAAGCAGCGGAGATCAACTGTGGCGCAGTTAATCTCCTGAGAGGAATTTATAAATTTACGATATTTTTCAAGTCGTAATCGCTGCCATCTTTTGCTGTAAATAACTTATCTTGAGTATCGTTAGCGCTAGGCATACCGACATGTAGCAAGCTAAGCCAATGGCGTGATGCCGCAGAGCGTACCTCGGTGGTTTCCATTACCATGCTTAACGGCGCTTCTATTTGAATGTCTTCCAAATTGGCAACATCTCTGGCACCTATCATGCCGCAGCGGTCAAAACTCAGCTCAACGTGACAATCTTGGTCTTGCAGTACGATAGCGCTGGGCGCATCTTTAGTGCCATTAAAGGCCACAAACTGCTTTGGTTGGCGTAAACCACTGTGGCTGCCGTCAGCAAAAAAGGCTAACAGATGTTGGTAGTAAACCACATAGCTGCTCACATCTTGATGCGAACCTGAGTTAAGTGGAAAGAGTTGGTCGATGAATAGTTTCGCCTTGGCGATTTTCTCGTGCTCGGCAATCTCCACGTGGGCCACGGCTAGGACTTCTTCTGCGATGAGGCTGTTTAAATTTGTTTGGATCTGGTTGTTGCTGATAATTGACATAGTCATCGCTCGTTCCTCTACTCTTTCAATTTAACAAATACGGTTCAGGGTTTCGGTTTAACTTTTGATTTTTCAAAGTTTGTCTTCAACTTGGTTTGTCCGCTTTAAGTGCTTGCTGTAAGTACTAGTGGTTAAGCATTTCTAGAATTTGGCTGACTCAAGTTGTTTACTTGAATCGTTTTTCTATTGCTTAATTTGTAGTCTAGTCTTTTTTTGTTTACAATTTCACAATAGAAATTTTACACTGTGAATTTTACAAAATGCGTAATGACCAGAGCTTGATGAGAAAATCACACTTCCTAGGCACAAAAATACGTAACCTACGGAAACGTAATAACTTAACTATGGAAGACTTATCGGCACGTTGTATTAGAGTCGACTCTGGAAGCGCGCCCTCTGTGTCATATTTGTCGATGATTGAACGTGGAAAGCGCGTGCCGAGTGCCGCTATGCTGGCGGTGATCGCGACAGTTTTTCAAAAAGATGTCGATTGGTTCCTTGACGATGTGCCCGAAGAAAGTGCTATTACGCCGGACAAGGGCCGCCGAGGGGGGATTAGCGGTATGGCGCTAGAGCCTAGCTTTTTGTTTTCCAATGATATTTTGCAAATTGCGATACCTGAAATGTTATCGCAGACCGGAATTTCTGGCCGACAGTTTGCCCATTTACTGATCCGCGCCCATCAAGAGCATCACCAAAACCACTTTCCTGATCTTGAGCGTGCTGCCGAAGAGGTTGGCCTTAAACGTATGCCATTATCCCTTGAGGATATGCTGGATATTGCCAAGGGAATAGGGCTTATCATCAAATGGGTAGATAACACACCACAGGAAGTTATCGACGAAATGGGCGGTAGCTCTCGTCAACTTGTGACGTCTTTTTTTGAGCCGCCCAATACTATTTATATGAATAAAATGCTTAAAAATCGTCCGAGTAGATTGAAGTACGATTTAGCCGCACACATAGGTCATTGTGTACTCCACAACAAAGACGGTTTGAAGAGTGTAATGATTTCAGGCCGAAAGTTGGAAATGGACGAAGAAGTGACACTGCAGTCCAACACATTAAACGCACAGGATATTTTGCACGCATGGCGTGACTTTGAGTCGAGCTTTTTTGCCGGCGCCTTGTTATGCCCTAAAGTACCGTATCGGCAATTACTCGATCGTCACGGCTACGAGATTGCAGTGCATAAACAACTGCAAGTGTCGGCGTCGGTAGCTATGCGGCGTATGACTGTGGTATCGCCGTATCCCCATTGGCATTATTTTGATGCTTATGCACCAGGTAAGCTTAAAGCGGTGTACCGTGGTAATGGTATTCCGCTGCCTTGGGGCAATATGCGGTTAGTGGAAGACCCTTGTCAGCACTGGGCTGTGTTTAGGATGATCAGCGAGCCAACGGTTGGCACATCGGCACAGATTTCGATTTTAAATGTCGGTAACGAACCCCGAATTTACTGCTGTGAATCGATTAAAGTCGAAGATTCGGCTGGCAACCCGCATGTGCTCTGCGCCGGCATAGATTTAAATCCGGCGATTGAAGCCCAAGGTAAAGATGCCTTATCTATCGCCCACGATTTGAAGAATGCCTGTGTCGCCAGCGGCGGTTCAGTCGCTATTCCTAAACACATTAAAAGCGATCTGGTGAGCGTTGCTAAAATCCTCAATATTAATTGGGTAGAACGTGGCATCAAAAATGATGCCCGCTTAATTTGCTCCCGTGGCGCCGTATGCCCGCGCCAACCGAGTTGTTATCAAGCGGGTAAGTCACAATGCGATGGCAGTTAAATCGGCGACTCTGGGAATAAATAGTGTGGTTGAGTAGTTATGTTTGTCGTTTTCTGCATTGAGCCACTCTCGCCACTATCTCATTCTCGATAATGCTAAGCGTTAAGTTTGAAAGTTAAGCATAAAAAGTTAGCCACAAAAAAGTGCCGATTCATTATTGAATCGGCACTTTTTTTACAGACAAGATTCGGGCTTAATAAATAAAATTAAGCGCTTATGCCTTTGGACCTGCATTGCGTATTGCGTCTGACACTTGGTATTTAGCGAAGTTTTTAGTAAAGGCTTCGGCCAGTTTCTGGGCATATTCGGCATATAGCGCTTTATCGCCCCAAGTGTTGATTGGGTTGAGTAAATTGCTGTCTACGCCAGTTACCGCTACTGGAACTGCGAGGTTCAGTGTTTCTAAGTGGACGGTTTCAACATCTTTCAATTCACCACTGACAATCGCATCGACGATCGCGCGGGTGGTGGGGATGTCGAAACGCTTACCTACACCATGCGGGCCGCCGGTCCAACCTGTATTAACTAAGTAAACCTGGCTACCGAATGACTCAATGCGCTTCATTAATAGTTCAGCGTACACGCCCGCAGGGCGAGGGAAGAAAGGTGCGCCGAAGCAAGTTGAGAAAGTGGATTGAATCGCTGCAGTTGAACCAATTTCAGTTGAACCGACTTTAGCCGTATAACCTGATAGGAAGTGATACGCGGCTTGCTCTTTAGTCAAAATAGAAACCGGTGGCAATACGCCCGACACGTCGCAGGTTAAGAATACTACCGCACGTGGCTCGGCGCCGCAGTTGTCTTCTTTGCGCTGGGCAATATGTTCTAGCGGATAAGCCGCACGGGTGTTTTCGGTCAGGCTACTGTCTGTGTAATCGGGCACACGGCGCTCGTCCATCACCACGTTTTCGAGCACAGTACCAAAACGGATCGCATCCCAAATAACAGGTTCATTCTTTTGGCTTAAATCGATACATTTAGCGTAGCAACCGCCTTCAATGTTAAATACGCCGCCCGGTGCCCAGCCGTGTTCATCGTCACCAATGAGGAAGCGTTTTGGATCGGCCGATAGCGTCGTTTTACCTGTACCAGATAAACCGAAAAATAGCGTAGTGTCGCCATCTTTACCGACGTTAGCCGAGCAGTGCATAGGTAGCACGCCTTTGGCTGGCAGTAAGAAATTCTGCACTGAGAACATCGACTTTTTCATTTCGCCCGCATATTTAAGGCCAACGAGCAGCACTTTACGTTCAGCGAAGTTTAAAATGACCGCAGCATCAGAGTTAGTGCCATCGCGCGCGGGATCGCAGACAAAGTCAGGGGCGTTAATAATTTGCCACACGGGTTTGTCTTTGCGATTAAATTCTTCAGGAATGATAAATAGATTGCGGGCAAACAGTTGATGCCAAGCGTATTGAGTGGTCACTCGTACTGGCTGGTAATGTTCGGTATCGGCACCGACTTCAAGATCAGAGACAAACAATTCTTTATCTGCGAGGTAAGCTTCAACCCGTGCCCATAAACTTTCAAAAGCACCCGCTTCAAAAGCTTGGTTGACTGGGCCCCATTCGATATCAGCTTCTGAGCTGGGTTCTCTAACAATAAAACGATCGCCGGGCGAGCGACCACTGCGAGCGCCTGTTTTAGCAACTAATGCGCCATTATCTGTCAATTCACCTTCGCCGCGTAGCAGGGCAAGTTCGACAAGTTGTGCTGTTGAAGGGTTAAAGTAAACGCGGTTTAATCCATCCGCCATAATGAGGTCTCCATTGGTTTGTAAGGTTATTTTTATTATCGATCGTCTGCCGATTTATTATATTTATCAACTGAGTCGTATCAGAGGATAAAGTGAACCGATTGTAGCTTAAGCCGAGTGCAATGTGTGAGGGGATTATAGGCAGGATAAAAAATGGGCGTCGAATAGACGCCCATTATCTCAACAGCAGTCAGGTTACTGCTGCGTGGTTGATGTTTGACCGTTTGCAAATAAGGTGGCGATATCTATGGCATCAAAGGTGTAATTTGCGTGGCAATATTCACAGCCCATCTCTATCTTGCCGTCTTCGGCCAGTATGGCTTCAATCTCTGCTTGAGCTAACGTCTTGATCGCGCTAGCACTGCGCTCAAAAGAGCAAGTGCATTTAAAGCTGACATTGATAGGCTCGAACAGACGCACTTCTTCTTGATGATAAAGACGATGTAATACGCTTTCCGCATCCAGAGTGAATAGCTCTTCTGTCTTAACCGTAGAGGTTAACTGGCTTAAGTGTTCAAACTCGAGGTTGTCCTCTTTTTGGCTTGGCAGTATTTGTAAAAACATGCCTGCAGCTTGTTTGCCGTCGGCAAATAACCAAATGCCAGTAGGTAACTGCTCAGATTGATTGAAGTATTCTTCAACACAGGCCGCAAGCGTTGGCTTGTCTAGTGCCACCACACCTTGGTAACGCTCACCTTCTTCGGGTGTTAAGGTGATGACCATATAGCCTTGGCCGAATAAATCCGCCAAGCTAGCATCGTCAGCCAGTGCGTCATTCCAACGTGCTACACCGCGTAATTCTTGTCGATTGTTACCGTTGATTACCGCTAAAGAAACCGGGCCATTACCCTGTAACTGCACACTGATATCGCCGCTAAATTTTAACGTTGCGGTTAACAGTGACGTGGCTGCCATCAGCTCACCCAACAAAACTTGCAAAACGGGAGGGTACGGTTGGGCGCTGATCACTTGTTGGTAGCTGTCTTGTAACTGCACCATTTCGCCACGGACATCGGCATTGTCAAACAAGTAGCGGTGTAAAATATCTTGAGTCATCGTGTATCTCACTATTAAAGGTCTTTAAAGCGCATGAGCTGGCGTCGTTGCTTTTTGTCTGGTTTCTGATCGGGTATAGGGTTGTTAAGCATGTTGAGGCGTCGTTGCTCAGCATTAACGGTCCGTTTAACCAGACTTGCCTCGGTTTCTTCGTACAATTCTTGTGCAATTGCACCTGATTGACGTATTTGTGATAATTTTTTTATCACGATCTCTTTATCGTCATATCCTTGGCGTATCTTAAGGACGGCACCTATCTCAGCATTCCTACTGGATTTGGCACGCTGACCGTTGTAATGTACTTTGCCACCGTTAATCATGTCTTTGGCGATGGCGCGAGTTTTATAGAAACGTGCGGCCCACAGCCACTTATCGAGTCGAATGTCTGTTTTTTCGCTTTGACCTTGCGTCATAGTGTCTCCAGCTAAAAGATCGATTAGTTCACATGCCGAGCAATAAAGTGTCAGATGCGCATTTCTATTATGTTAAAGGGTGGAGTGCTTCACAGCCTTCTTAGGTGGGCAAAGTTAGCATAATTGGCCTATTTTCGCCAACGTGAATACTGTTATGGGCTTGTTGCCACATGCCGCCTAGGTTAGCATTAGGCGCTTATTGACTAATTATTATAATCAGAACAGAGACCTGTATCGAGGGTCCACATAAAATATGGATTTATTAGATAAAATTATCGCAAAAGCCATTGGTATGCCCCATAAACCCCTCAGTCGGATTGTTTTCTGGTTAGGGTTTATCATCATCATGCTATTGGCAGCACAAATTACTTGGAAATTAGTGCCTACAGACTCATCTGTCACTGCTTGGTCACCCACTCCCGTTAATGTTAAAGATGTGGGACAGGTTGATCTTGCCGGTTTGCAGCAGCTTGGACTCTTTGGCAAGGCAGATACTCAATCTGATAGACCTAAAGTCGCAGCGGTTGAAACCATCACCGATGCACCTAAAACCTCACTTTCCATTCAGCTGACTGGCGTAGTCGCATCGACAACAGATCAGAAGGGCTTAGCTGTTATTGAGTCAAATGGCAGCCAAGAAACCTACAGCTTAGGCGACAAAATTAAAGGTACGTCGGCATCACTTAAAGAAGTCTACGCTGACCGTATTATCATCACTAATGCGGGTCGTTACGAGACATTAATGCTCGATGGCCTTGTTTACACTAGCCAAAGCCCAGCGAATCAGCAGCTACAACAGGCCAAGAGTAATACAACGGTTAGCCGTATCGACCAACGGAAGAATGCCGATGTTTCCCAAGAGCTCGCCGAATCTCGCACTGAATTGTTAGCCGACCCCAGTAAAATCACCGATTATATTGCCATTTCACCTGTGAGACAGGGTGATGCTGTGGCGGGCTATCGTTTGAATCCGGGTAAAGACGCCAATTTGTTTAAACAGGCGGGTTTTAAAGCCAATGATTTAGCTAAATCGATTAATGGATACGACTTGACCGTTATGAGTCAGGCGTTAGAAATGATGAGCCAACTCTCCGAGTTAACCGAAGTATCAATTATGGTTGAGCGGGAAGGACAATTGGTTGAAATCATGTTTAGTTTGCCGCAATAACACGCGTTAGAGGAAAGAAAAAGAATGAAAAACAAAAGGATTCGACGCAAGCTGATTGCCGGTGTTGTTGCGGGTGCAGCCATGTTCTCATCGCAATTTGCATGGTCTGAACAGTATGCGGCTAACTTTAAAGGCACGGATATTCAAGAGTTTATCAATATTGTTGGTAAAAACCTGAATAAGACCATCATAGTTGACCCAACGATTCGCGGCAAAATCAACGTGCGCAGTTACGATTTGCTGAATGATGAACAGTATTACCAGTTTTTCCTGAACGTCTTACAAGTCTATGGTTATGCCATCGTGGAGATGGAAAATAACGTCATTAAAGTTATCAAAGACAAAGATGCTAAAACCGCTGCTATTCGAGTCGCTAACGATACCGACCCCGGTATGGGCGATGAAATGGTCACGCGTATTGTGGCTTTGTATAACACAGAGGCCAAGCAATTAGCACCATTGTTACGCCAACTTAATGATAACGCAGGTGGCGGTAACGTAGTGAACTACGACCCTTCTAACGTATTGATGTTGTCGGGCCGCGCGGCGGTGGTGAATAAGCTAGTTGAAATCGTTCGCCGTGTAGACAAGCAAGGCGATACCTCTGTACAAGTCGTGCCGTTAGAGTTTGCGTCTGCTGGTGAAATGGTGCGAATTATCGATACGCTTTATCGTGCTACCGCTAACCAATCACAATTGCCAGGCCAAGCGCCTAAAGTGGTTGCTGATGAGCGTATTAATGCCGTGGTTGTTAGCGGTGATGAGAAAAGCCGTCAACGTGTGATTGAGTTAATCCGTCGACTCGATGCTGAACAAGCCAGCACAGGTAACACTAAGGTACGTTACCTACGTTACGCTAAGGCTGAAGATCTCGTTGAGGTATTGACCGGTTTTGCCCAAAAGTTGGAAGGCGAGAAAGATCCGAGCGCTCAGGCTGCGGGTGGGGGTAAACGCCGTAATGAAATTAATATCATGGCGCATACTGAAACCAACGCCTTAGTGATCAGTGCTGAACCCGATCAGATGCGTACTATCGAAAGCGTGATTAATCAACTCGATATCCGTCGTGCTCAAGTGTTAGTTGAAGCGATTATCGTCGAAGTTGCCGAGGGCGACAGTGTCGGCTTCGGGGTGCAATGGGCGGCTAAAGTGGGTGGTGGTACTCAGTTTAATAACTTGGGCCCAACTATCGGCGAGATTGGTGCCGGTGTATGGCAGGCGCAAGATCAAGAAGGCACTTACATCACCAACCCGAGTACCGGTGAAGTGATTGGTAAAAACCCAGATACTAAAGGTGACGTAACGTTACTGGCTCAAGCGCTAGGTAAAGTAAATGGTATGGCTTGGGGTGTGGCCATGGGTGACTTTGGTGCACTCATTCAAGCCGTATCGAGTGACACCAATTCTAACGTGTTGGCAACACCGTCAATTACCACCTTAGATAACCAAGAAGCCTCGTTTATTGTGGGTGACGAAGTCCCTATTCTGACGGGGTCTACTGCCAGCTCTAATAACAGTAATCCTTTCCAAACCGTTGAACGTAAAGAGGTTGGGGTTAAGCTCAAAGTCGTGCCGCAGATCAACGAAGGCCACTCAGTTAAGCTAACGATTGAGCAAGAAGTGTCAGGCGTTAACGGTAATACAGGTGTGGATATTTCTTTTGCCACTCGCCGGTTAACGACTACTGTGATGGCCGACTCAGGTCAAATCATTGTGCTTGGTGGTTTGATTAATGAAGAAGTGCAGGAAAGCGTACAGAAAGTGCCTTTCTTGGGTGATATCCCTGTGATTGGTCATTTGTTTAAATCTTCCTCGAGCAAAAAGACGAAGAAAAACCTGATGATCTTTATCAAACCCACCATTATACGTGATGGCATCACAATGGAAGGGATTGCTGGCCGTAAATATAACTATTTCAGAGCATTACAGTTAGAGCAGCAGCAGCGCGGCGTGAACTTAATGCCTAATACTCAGGTGCCAGTGTTAGAAGAATGGAACCAATCTGAGTATTTACCGCCAGAAGTTAACAATATTTTAGAGCGTTATAAAGAAGGCAAGGGCTTAGATACCCAAATGCGCCAAACTGACTCGACTCTTAAAACGCTAGACGACAACAAAGATAAGCCTAATGAGTGAAATACTATTATCCCCAGTCGATGATCTTAGCCAAATTTCCAATGAGCTAGGTCTTGAAACCGAAGGTGATGAGGTATTTCGTTCGAGCAGTAAAGAGCGTTTACCTTTTGCCTTCGCACACCGCCACGATGTGGTGCTCGCGCTGGGTGAAACGGGCGAGTTAAGCTTGTTCTATACGAGTAAAACACCGTTAACGGCTATGCTCGAAGCGCGGCGTTATTCGGGTGTCGATTTGCCTTTGGTTAAGCTCGAAGTGGCGAAGTTTGAGGCCAAACTGACACAAGCCTATCAGGCTAATTCATCAGAAGCGCAGCAGTTGATGGAAGACATAGGCAACGAGATGGATTTATTCACTCTGGCCGAAGAGTTACCACAAACCGAAGACTTGCTCGAAGGTGATGATGATGCGCCGATTATTAAGCTCATCAATGCCTTGTTATCTGAAGCGATTAAAGAAGAAGCCTCAGATATTCATATCGAAACCTACGAGAAACAGCTTGTGGTGCGTTTCCGTATCGATGGTGTGCTCAAGGAAGTCCTCAAGCCAAACCGTAAGTTGTCGTCGCTGTTAGTGTCGCGGATTAAGGTGATGGCGCGCCTCGATATCGCTGAAAAACGTGTGCCACAGGATGGCCGTATTTCGCTGCGTATTGCAGGTCGTGCCGTGGATGTGCGGGTATCGACCATGCCATCGAGCCACGGCGAGCGCGTCGTGCTGCGTCTGTTGGATAAAAATACCGGTAACCTCGATTTAGAACAATTGGGGATGACCGACGGTATTCGGGTTAAATTTGAAGATCTTATTCGTCGCCCCCACGGTATTATTCTGGTGACTGGCCCGACGGGTTCGGGTAAAAGTACCACCTTGTATGCTGGCCTGACCGAGATTAACTCAAAAGATACCAACATACTGACAGTAGAAGATCCCATCGAGTACGAGTTAGATGGTATCGGTCAAACCCAAGTTAATATTAAGGCGGATATGACCTTCGCCCGTGGTCTGCGCGCTATTTTGCGTCAAGATCCCGATGTGGTGATGATAGGTGAAATCCGTGACCTCGAAACCGCGCAAATTGCGGTGCAAGCGTCACTCACTGGTCATATGGTAATTTCAACCCTGCATACCAATACAGCGTCAGGTGCCATTACCCGTTTGCAAGACATGGGCGTTGAGCCGTTTTTGGTATCCTCGAGTTTGCTCGGTGTATTAGCCCAACGCTTGATCCGTACTCTTTGTCCAAAATGCAAAATCGAACACGTGCCCGATGCACGTGAGCGTGAGTTACTGGGCATAGCCGCCGATGACGATAGACGTATTTTCCGTGCCAATGGCTGTAAATCCTGTGGTCAAAATGGCTACCGTGGTCGAACGGGTATTCATGAGTTATTGCTGGTTGACGATAATGTACGCGAATTGATCCATGGCGGCCGCGGTGAGTTAGCCATCGAAAAGTATATCCGTCAGTTTGTGCCGAGCATTCGTCACGATGGCATGAGCAAAGTGCTCGCGGGCATCACCACTCTCGAAGAAGTGCTACGTGTGACTCGCGAGGAGTAATTTATGCCAGCATTTGAATATAAGGCGCTCGATGCCAAGGGAAAGCAGCTTAAGGGCGTAATTGAGGCGGATACCGCCAGACATGCCCGTAGCCAGCTGCGCGACCAGCGTATGATGCCCTTGGAAATTCTGCCTGTTTCTGAAAAAGAAGCCAAAGCCAAAAGCAGTAGCTTTGCGTTTTTCAAACGCGGTATCTCGGTAGCCGAATTGGCCTTGATCACCCGTCAAATTGCCACCTTAGTGGCTGCGGGTTTGCCGATTGAAGAATCCCTTAAAGCCGTTGGTCAGCAGTGCGAAAAAGACCGTCTCGCAAGCATGATAATGGCGGTGCGTTCGCGGGTGGTGGAAGGTTATAGTCTGGCCGATTCCTTGGCTGAATTTCCGCATATTTTCGATGATTTATACCGCGCTATGGTGGCCTCAGGTGAAAAATCCGGTCACTTAGAAGTAGTGCTTAATCGGTTAGCAGATTACACAGAGCGACGCCAACAGCTTAAATCTAAGCTGACCCAAGCCATGATTTATCCCGCGGTTTTGACCACAGTGGCGATAGGGGTGATTTCAATCCTGCTAGCAGCGGTTGTGCCTAAAGTGGTCGGACAGTTTGAGCATATGGGCGCTGAACTTCCCGCCTCGACCCGATTTTTGATTTCGGCCTCTGACTTTGTTCAAAACTATGGTGTGTTTGTGGTCATCGCCTTAGTGCTGCTGTTCGCACTCTTTCGGCGCATGCTAAAGTCGCCTGCGTTTCGGATGAAGTACGATAATTTTTTATTGAACATGCCTGTGGTTGGCCGTGTGAGCAAAGGCTTAAATACGGCGCGTTTTGCGCGGACGTTAAGTATCTTATCTGCCAGTTCAGTGCCTTTGCTCGATGGTATGCGTATCGCGAGTGAAGTGTTGCAGAATATGCGAGTGCGGGCCGCAGTTGATGATGCGACCGCACGCGTGCGGGAAGGAACTAGCTTAGGTGCAGCGTTGACTAATACTAAGTTGTTTCCAGCTATGATGTTATACATGATTGCCTCGGGCGAAAAGAGCGGCCAGCTTGAGCAAATGTTAGAGCGTGCCGCCGATAACCAAGACCGCGAATTTGAAGGTAATGTCAATATAGCACTCGGTGTATTTGAGCCTATGCTGGTGGTCAGCATGGCGTGTGTGGTGCTATTTATCGTGATGGCGATTTTACAGCCCATCTTAGCTTTGAATAACTTGATTAGCGGTTAATTTTTGAATTTACGGATTATGACCAAATCGATTGGCATAGGGTTTTTTAGGAGAAGTAGTCAATGCAAATGAACAAAAAACATCAAGGTTTTACCTTACTCGAAGTCATGGTCGTTATCGTGATTTTAGGGATTTTAGCCTCTATGGTGGTGCCTAATTTAATGGGTAACAAAGATAAAGCTGACCAACAAAAAGCGGTGTCTGACATAGTCGCGCTCGAAAATGCTTTAGATATGTATAAGTTAGATAACGGCATTTATCCATCGACCGAACAAGGCTTAGAGGCCTTAGTACAAAAGCCGACTATTTCACCTGAGCCACGTAACTACCGTGAAGATGGTTATGTTAAACGCTTGCCAGAAGATCCATGGCGCAATAATTACCTGCTGTTAAGTCCTGGCGAAAACAGCAAGTTAGATATATTTAGTGCTGGCCCTGATGGTCAACCAGGTACCGAAGATGACATCGGTAACTGGAATTTACAGAATTTCCAATAAGATGTTAAAGCTGCGCCATGCTGGCTTCACCTTAATGGAGGTGATGCTAGTGATGTTACTGATGGGGCTCACGGCTGCGGCTGTGACTATGTCTATCGGTAATTCGGGGCCGCAACAGGCTCTAGATAGAACAGCGCAGCAGTTTATCGCCGCCACTGAAATGGTGCTCGATGAAACCGTGTTAAGTGGCCAATTTATGGGCATTGTGATCGACAAAACCAGTTATCAGTTTGTTTTTTATAAAGACGGTAAGTGGCAGCCTTTGGATGAAGACAGGCTCTTGTCTGAAAAGCAAATGGAGCCGGGCGTTGTGATGAATTTAGTGCTCGATGGCTTGCCTTTAGTACAAGAGGATGAAGAAGACGATTCTTGGTTCGAAGAACCCCTGATAGAACCTTCTTCTGACGATAAGAAAAAACACCCAGAACCACAGATCATGTTATTCCCAAGTGGTGAAATGAGCGCTTTTGAACTGACATTTATCGCTAAAACTAACAAAGGCCAACAGGCCGAAACGCTAGTGACTGGCGATGCATTGGGCAGGTTAATCGTAGGGCGCGCCGATGAAATTCGTTAAGGGCATGACTCTGCTGGAAGTGATTGTGGCCCTTGCCGTATTTTCGATTGCGGCAGTGTCGATCACTAAAAGTTTAGGTGAGCAGATGGCGAATATGCCCATTCTGGAATCACGTACTTTGGCCCAATGGGTAGCCGATAATCAGATGGTTGATGCCAGACTCGAGCCGCAGTTTCCTGAAGTCGGTAAAAAAGAAGGCCAAGTTGAGCTGGCAGGAAAAGATTGGTACTGGCGTAAAGAAGTGGTTAAAACCACAGACGATAATTTTCGTATGATCCGTATTAGCGTAAGTGAAGACGAGCGATATCAGCGTATTGCAGCACAAGTGAGCAGTTATGTCCTTAAAACTGACTAGTGCACCGCGGGGATTTACCCTGTTAGAAATGCTGATCGCCATCGCGATTTTCGCCATGATAGGTTTGGCTTCTAATGCCGTGCTCAGCACAGTGCTGACTAATGACGAAGTGACGCGCACTTTCTCGACTCGGCTTAAAGCACTGCAGCAAGGTTTTGGTGCGATTGAGCGTGATCTCGCGCAAATGGTGGCGCGCACGCCAAGATTACTCGAAGGTGGCCGAGGTTCGACCGTCTTCCAAACGGGCAATGATATCTTAGAGTCAGAATCAGAAGCCTTAGTGTTTTATCGTTTAGGCTGGTTAAATCCCGACGGATTATTACCGCGAGGTAGCTTACAGTCGGTAGCGTATGTGGTGCGTGAAGGGCGGCTAGAGCGCTGGTATTTTCCTTATCCTGAGCCTGAATTTGGCGCCGAACCGATTAAGACGGTGGTGATAGATAAAGTGTTGTCGGTGGAATATTCCTTCTTTATGGATGACAAGTGGGAGCGCAAAGTCGAGGCGACTAAGTTGCCTAAGGCGATCGCCATGGAGATTGAGATTGAAGGCTTGGGTAAAATCCAACGTAAGTTTTTATTACCGTTAGGTGCTGTTGCACCTGAAAAGTCTAAGGATGACGATAATAAAGACGAAAATCCTGACGATACGAACAAAGATAAAGACAAAGATGGTGATGGAGTCGATGATGGCTCGGGGAACGATCCAGGTGATGGTGACCCTGAAGATGAGGGCCGCGAATGAGAACCCAATCTCGGTCTAAGCAACGCGGCGTCGCACTGATCGTTGTGCTCTTGATAGTTGCCATGGTGGTGATCATCGCGACAAATATCACAGGCCGTAATCAGTTATCCATGCGTCGAACGTTGAACTTGGCCCAGTACGATCAAGCCTATTGGTACGCGATTTCTGCCGAAGAACTGGCGAAGAAGATTTTAAAACAAGATTTAGACGACTCGGAAGGTCGGGTCCACAGGCAACAATATTGGGCCATGGCCGATGTAGTGTTTCCGGCGGAATACGGTGAAATTGCTGGCAAGATCACCGATATGCGCTCTTGTTTTAACTTGAACGCCCTATCCGCTACCACCAAGGAGGTCGAAAACAGTCAACCTAAGCTGCCGTTGGCGGCGAAGCAATATAAAGCCTTGTTAGTGAGTTTAGGGATAGATGACTTTAGCGCAGATCGCCTGACTCAAACCTTGAAAGATTATATCGACGACGATACTACGGCCAGCCCTTACGGCGCTGAAGACGCAGAATACGAAGCGCGTAATGTACCTTATAGAGCCGCTAATACACTGATGAACCATCGTAGTGAATTGCGAGCCGTAATGGGGTACACCCAAAGTGTTTATTTGAAATTATCGCCCTATGTTTGTGTGATCCCTGGCAATGACAGGCAATTACTTAACGTCAACACCTTGGAAGTTGAACAAGCGGCGCTGTTAGCTGGCATGCTTGATAATCAGATTTCGGTCGGCGAAGCAGAAAGTATCATCAACCAACGCCCCGGTGATGGCTTTGCCAAGATAGAGGATTTTTATGAAACCTCGTCTATGGGATCGATCAAGTGGGAAGGCGCCATGAAGTCGAGCTTTGTCATCGATAGCCAATATTTTCTGTTGGCCTCGGGGGCGAAAGTCGATAACGCCGTATTTAGAATGGAAAGCGTGCTCAAAAAAAGTGGCGGCAACAAAATGGAAGTGCTCACCCGTCAGTTTGGTGGACAAAAATAATGGAAGTGCTCACCCGGCAGGGTTTGATGTAGGTGGCCAAAAATAATAGCAACGAGCTCAGTCACGCTTTCTTGACTGGGACTGGTGGAGAAAAACTGTGAGTGAACGGCTATTTATTCGCTTAGGCAGAACAGCAGAGCAAGCGTGCTCTTGGCTCGTTTGGTCTGAGCAAGAACAGGAAATTATCGCCTCTGGCGAGCTCGCCAATGCCCAAGGTTTGTCGACCTTAACTGAGCGTGCGGGTAATCGTCCCGTCGATGTGTTAGTGCCCGCCGCGGCAATGACACTCACGAGTGTGCATTTGCCCGAAAAAGGTCAACGCCAAGCCTTGAAAGCCTTGCCCTTTATGCTCGAAGAAGCTTTAGCCGAGGACGTCGATGCCATGCATTTTACCGTCGGCCCGCGTGATGGCGATGCCTTAAGCGTGGTCGCCGTGGCCCATGAGCAAATGCAGACTTGGCTGAGTTGTTTGACCGAGGCGGGTTTAAAAGTGAAGCGCATTGTGCCTGATTGTTTAGCCTTGCCATTGCAAGAGTGCCAATGGGCGGCAATGAATTTTGGTAATGAACTATTGCTGCGTACCGGATTAGCTTCGGGCCAGAGCTTACCTCTGCCTTGGTTGCCAATTGCATTAGAACAACTTAAGCCTGCACAGGGCGAAGTATCTGTCGCCAGTTATACCGAGATGCAACTCGAGGGTGTCGAGCTTAAGCCGCAGTCACTTGAGCTACCTATGTTGGTGCTCGCTCGCGGTATTCTGCATGCGCCGGTTAACTTATTGAATGGCATTTACACACCTAAGCGTGAATACAGTAAGCAGTTGATGATGTGGAAAAGTGCCGCCATCGTTATCATCATCGCCTGTGTGCTAGCGTTAGTGAACAAAGGCTTAAATATTCACCAAATAAATGCACAGGTTGCCGATCTTAAAGCGCAGAGTGAATCTATTTATCAACAGGTGGTGCCGGGAAATTCGCGGATTGTTAACCTTCGCTCACAAATGGACAGTCAGTTACGTGCATTGCAAGGCCAAGGTAGCGGCGCTGAGTTTTTTACTATGCTCGATGGTTTGCAGGATGCCTTTAAGCAAGTACCTGAACTTAAACCTAATAGCTTAAGATTCGAAAGCGCGCGTAACGAGATCCGTATGCAAGTGAGTGCGAAAAACTACGCGCAAATCGAGAAGTTTAAAGAGATTGTCGGTCGTCGTTTTCAACTCGATGGCGGCACTATGAATAGCGGTGAAGATCAAGTCACCAGTACCTTAACCTTGAGGAGCAAATAAGATGAATAATTTGCGGACTTGGTGGCAAGGGCTCGCATCGCGCGAGCAGCAGTTAGTAGGCTTTTGCTCGGTATTTTTAGTCATTGGTATTTTTTATTGGGGTGTTTGGACGCCGATTGCCAATGCTGAAGCCGATGCATTACGTAACCTCAATGCACAGCAACAGACGTTGAACTATGTAAAACAAACGGCGAATAAAATTGCGAGTCTTAAGCAGAACGGTGCTAAGCCAACGACGTCGGGCAGTTTAAGCTCAGTGGTTAACCAAACTGCGGGCAATTATGGGTTAGTGATTACTCGCATGCAGCCTCAAGGCGATAAAATCCAAGTGTGGATGGACGATGTTCCTTTTGATGCCTTGTTAGGTTATTTGAGTGAATTAGTGCAGAAGAAAGGACTTTCACTCGAAAGTGTTGATTTGGCTGAGGCCGATGTACCTGGCTATGTCAAAGTGAGACGTATCCAATTAGCGCAATAAATTAAGGTGTAGCTGTGAGTTTGATAAAAAAAGTCATCATAGGCGTACTGATTTATTTAATATTTTTAGTCGTTCTATTCCCCGCTAAGATTGCGATAGCGTTAGCCCCATTGCCCGCGAATATCAGTGTTTCGGGTGTGAGTGGCAGTATTTGGTCTGGCAGCATAGAAACCTTAAGTATGCCGCAGCGCCAGGTAGAGCAAGTGCGTTGGGATCTGAGTCCTTGGGCGCTATTTTTAGGTAAAGTGAAAGTTGATTTTCAAGTGGGCAGCCGCGCAACACCTGTCAGTGCTAAGGGATTAATTTCTTGGTCTATGGGAGGCTTAAGTACGCAGGGTTTACGTTTCGAAGCGCCGGATAGCTTTTTACTCGGCAATGCAAAACTGCCCTTTAAAACCGAAATCACCGGTGAAGTCAGTTTGTTGGTCGAGACGTTAGAGCAAGGTAAGCCTTGGTGTGAACAGTTGTCTGGTAAGCTGTTTTTGAATCAAACTAATGTTAAGAATCAGTTTGGTAACTATCCTCTAGGTAATATTGAACTCGGACTGAGTTGTGTCGAAGGCAAAGCGCAATTGGCCACAGATGAAACCAAGAACCTGCTTGGTATTGTTGGTACCTTACAGTTAGATGAAGGCAATATGGTGAAGGTTGAGGCTAAGATTAAAGAAACGGCAGAGCAACCGGAAGATATGCGTGAGTCGCTGAATATTTTAGGTAAGCGTGGTGCGGATGGCTATTTCCCTGTGGTATATCAGGGGCGGATCCCTGGGTTATAGCGCTGTTTTAGATGGGCATTTAAACTTAATGTGAGTGCTCAGATGTGAAGGCCGTAATGCGAGGGTTGTGACTAAATGTTCGATCATAAAACAATGCGATCAATAGAAACGAAGGCACCTTAGGTGCCTTTTTTACGGCTTTTTTATCGTGTTAGATCAGTCAGTAGTGAGTGATAATCGGTAATCGCGGGGAAATCGTGAAAGACTTTGATTGGTTTTTTACTGTCTGGGTTAGCAATCCCCAACTGATGGCCCACGCCAGCAAGTTTAGCGGCTTTGAGTATGGGTTCGCTATCGTCGATAAAGAGACAGCGGCTTGGTTCAAGGTTGAATTGCTTAAACAAGGTCAGCCAAAATTGTGGGTGTTCCTTAGGGTAACCTGTCTCGTGGCTAGAAATCATGGCATCGAGCCCTGCTGCCAGCTCGGTATGTTCAAGCTTTAAGGCAAGACTCTTAGGGTGGGCATTGGTCACTAAGATGCGCCGTTTACCTGCAGAGGCCAAGGCCGCTAAAAATGGCATACTGTCTTGGCGCAGTTGAATGCGATCCACTAAAGTGCGGTGCAAGCCCATAATGTCGAGCTGCAGTTGCTCCTGCCAATAATCGAGACAGTACCAATCGAGCGTGCCTACGACTTTCTCATAGGCGTTCACAACTAATTGCTGCGCTTCGTTGTGGCTCACACCTTGCTGTCGACTCAATTCCTGCGGTACTAAATTCAGC
Source organism: Shewanella sp. MF08487 (assembly GCF_050848685.1). Taxonomy (NCBI): domain Bacteria; kingdom Pseudomonadati; phylum Pseudomonadota; class Gammaproteobacteria; order Alteromonadales; family Shewanellaceae; genus Shewanella; species Shewanella sp. MF08487. The sequence continues at coordinate 26,311 of NZ_JBOZPB010000015.1, read as the reverse complement.
CAAAAATGATTGTCGAAGTGCAAATCCAATAGGGTGCCATCCATATCGAGCAGAACCGTATCGATAGTCTTCCAGTTAAACATGGGTATTTCCTATTTTTGCAAAACTGAATCACGCTTAGCATTGATTGTTGCACTGCGTAATACTCAGTGATGACGATGATTCGAGTCACTTGTATGCTTAAATCTTTGTGCTAGTCTTGGATTATTAATTATTTTTAGTCTGAAAATTAAGCGGTTGGATATGGATATCTGTTCTTTTGCCCTATTAGCTCAAGTTTCAAACTCCCTTAGTTTACAGCAAGAATTGAATGCTTTGCTGCAACAAGACTGGTTACCCCATGTAAATCAGCGTGATTATCGTCAAGGGGATCTGGGCGGTTGGGATGTGTTGCCTTTGCGCTGCGCCGCTGAGTATCAAGCCGCGCATCCTATCTTGCAAGCCTTCTCAATTTCTACTGGTCAGCACTGGCAAGATTTGCCTCAACTCGAATCGAGCCCTGCGTTATGCCATTTTCTGCAATCCTTAGCCTGCCCAGTGAAATCCGTGCGTTTGATGCGCTTACATGCGGGGGCAGAAATCAAACCCCATACAGATCAAGGACTCTGCCTAGAACAAGGCGAGGCAAGATTACATTTGCCACTGCAAACGAATGAGCAACTCAACTTTTACGTGGACGATAAACGTGTACCCATGCAGGCCGGAGAGCTTTGGTATATCAATGCCGACCAAGTCCATTGGGTTGAAAATAAAGGGCAGGATGCGCGGATCAATTTAGTGATTGATTGCGAGGTCAACACTTGGTTAAGGGAGTTAATCGATGCTGCAAAGATCAGAGCTTGAATTAGGGCATAGTTTGGATGTAGCTGTATTAACTCAGTTTGCTAATGCGCTACTGCTGTCAACCTCAGCAGGGGAGTCTAAACGGCTCATCGATCCCATGCTGAAGCAGTTGTGCCAAATAGCAGCAGTGGAGTTACATCCCGAGTCTTTTTTGGATACTGAGGCGAGCCATACGCCTTTTGGTAAGGCTGTTTCACTCACTACCGCGGCGCAGTGTGCCGAAGATCCCGAGCGGGGCCGAGTCTTTATACAAGGGATTTATCAAGCAATACAAGATCGTCTAAAGGCTCATCCCGGGCAGACTGTGAACATCTTATATGCGGGGACTGGGCCTTTTGCTTGGTTATTATTACCTCTGCTGCCGTTATTTTCTGCGAGTCAAATTCAAGTGACCTTGCTCGACATTCATCAAGCCTCGTTAGATAAAGTCACTAAGCTTATTGAACGCTTTGATTTGGCTGATCGTGTGGTGGAGAGTGCCTGTGCGGACGCCACGCTTTGGCAGCCAAATACAGTCGTAAAGTTTGATGTGATTCTTTCCGAAACCATGAAGCACTTGTTGCAACAGGAGCCGCAAGTGCAAATTTTTACCCATTTACAGGCGTATCTTGCAGATGATGGTGTGCTCATCCCGCAAAATATTGAGTTAGACGCTTGGCTTGAGTGTCGTACTGTGCAGGATTTTGTGGAGACGCATTATTTAGGACCTTTGTTTGCACTCAACCTGCAAACTGCGCGCTTACTTGCCAGTGGAGACCGTAGCTTCTTGGCTGGTACTTTACAGCTCCCCGATTTCAGCCCGAGTGCGGTAACGCTTAAGTTCACGACTTCCATTCAAGTCTATGGTAATTCCACGCTGAGCGAAAACCAATCTCAACTCACGTTACCTCGATATCGACGCGAGCATTGGCTTAAGCCACTCTCATGCCTTGCTTTTCGATATGAGCAGGGTACTCATCCCGATTTTGTATTTGATGTTATAGAGCAAAAACCAGTGCTGGTGTCGAGTGACGATCTGAGCTGCTTAGGCATTTATCATTTGCAGCGGCTTTGGCAAAAGATACAGCTACGCAAACGGGGAGTGCCATTCACTGAACTGGCTAATGAATGGCACTTAGATAAAACCTTGCTGGATCTTTGTGGAATAGGGCTAGAGCCGGGTCTAAGAGCTTTATATCAAAACGATCATCAGTCAGCTTTTGTCGCTTACATTCAGCAAATAGCCAAGCTAACAGTCGCGGATATTGCTGGGATTAATCAGCAATTAGTCGCTATTTTCCATGGATTAACGCCATCGGTCACAGTATCAGAAGTCGAAGACTCAAATCCAGCGGCAGTACTTAGCGAGTCACAACTCAATTTTTGGCAAAGTGAAGGCTACTTAGTGATCCCGCAAGTACTCACGGCAGAGCAATGCGCCGCAACTCGAGATTTTATTTGGCAGCAGTTAGGAGCCAATGAACAAGATCCCACCACTTGGTATCAACCTCATGAGTTTATGCAGAAAATCATGCTGCAACTGTTTCGCCATCCGCAACTGGACGCGAATCGACAAGTCCCCAAAATTCGTCATGTGTTTGAACAATTGTGGCAGCGAACAGATTTAGTTATGACAACCGATAGAGTCAGCTTTAATCCACCTGAAACGCCAACTTGGCATTTCCCCGGTCTGGATATGCACTGGGATATGCTGCTACAGCTACCCGTTGAGTTTGCGACTCAAGGGTTAATTTATTTAACCGACACTGGCGAGGAACAAGGCGCATTCTGTTGTGTCCCCGGATTTCATCTCAAGATAGAGGAGTGGCTTCTCGAACAGAACAAGCCTGATATCGAGCTGCAGCAACAGGATTGGAGCAAGTGGCCTATTAGACCCATAGCCGCAAATGCAGGTGATTTAATCATTTGGCACCATGCCTTGCCCCATGGCGCAAGCCCGAATCGGGCTAAACTACCGCGAATGGTGCAATACATTAACTTTTATCCTATGGCTTGCTAATGGTTGATTTTAAAGAACAGAAGCAACGCTATTGGCAATTGTTACATCAACCAGAGTCATTGTTTTTACTGCATCAAGCGAATGATGTGGAGCATTTTATCGTGCTGATGGCTGATTTTCTTGCTTGGCCTGAGCTTAGTTTGGAACACATGCTCGCATTTATTGCTTTGCAGCAAGATAGCTTTATTCCAGATTTAGATCGCTTCAGTCAAGCCTGGTTCCCTTGTCGTTATCACTCACAACATAAAACGGTGAGTTGGGTTCCGGCATTTCATAGGTTATCTAAACCCTTCTTAGAGGACGATATCAGTGATGCTCGTCGTTGTTTGCTCGCCAGTTTTATCCAACCTAAAACTTTGCTCGAACCCCTATTATCCCAACGGGAAAGTTTGCCTATCGTAAATCCAAGTTTGATGATTTTTCACTGGTCCCGTTGTGGTTCGACGCTAGTTTCGAGCAGCTTTGCCCTGCTCGAAACTTGCCGAGTGCTTTCTGAATCAATGCTCTGCAGCGATGTTATGCATGATGACCATTGGCCTTTGGCACTAAAACCTCAGCTCGTCGATTTATGCTTAAGACTGCAGGGGCGATTGAGGCTGGGCGAGCGTGAGTTAGTGATCAAGTGGAATGCATGGGATCTGGCTTGCTGGCCGATGTTGCTCGAACTTTACCCTAAGAGCCGAGTGTTATGCTTGATACGCAATCCTAAGGATATTATTGCGTCTCATCAACGAGTTGCTGGGAGACATATGGCTGGAGGGCAAAGTTTACTTCTAACTGAACTGTATACTCAACAGATGGAAAATACGGATACTGAGCCTAGCTTAGATGAATTTCGTACCACCGTTTTACAGAATTTAGCGCAATTATCTGTCACTTTACATCAATCTTCTCGAGCTATTCTACTGGATTATCATCAATTAAAAGATTTTAAACCCACTACATTCTCTACCATCTTAGGATGGCCACTATCTGAAGCTGAGATTGAGCGCTGGCAATACCATTGGCGTTTTGATGCGAAGCAGCAAGGGCAACTATTTACACCTGTTGTGCCAAATGAGTCCGTCCCAATCCGTGAATGTCAAAGCCCATCGTGGCAGCAATTATTAATCACCTATAACCAACTTTTGCAGCGTTTATATTGGGATAAAAAGGCATGATGCGAGGTGAGTTAAATCTACCAATAGGCTTGAGTGTTAAAGCTGCTAATACAAATGACGACCCATTTATGGCACAGCTTTTTTATTCCACAAAAACGCTTTTTTATGAACTTGGTTTACCCAGTGAAGTCGTTGAAATCATGCTGGAGCAACAATACCGACTGCAGCAAGCCTCTTATCGGGAACAATATCCAAATGCCAACACTTATATCTTGTTTTATCACCAGCAAGCCGTAGGAAAAGTGATACTCGATATCAGTGAGTATAGGATTCATCTTGTTGATTTTATTATCGCGCCAAGTATGCGGGGACGCGGTTTTGGTTCGGCAATTTTAGCGGCCATTAAGCAAGAGGCGATGAAACGCCATTTACCTATCGGTTTATCTGTGGATAGTGAAAATACTCAAGCTAAAAAGCTTTATCTACAGCATGGGTTTAAGCTCGAAAGTTGCTCTGGCTTCTATGAAACTATGCTATGGCGTTAAGTGGAGAATGATAATTTACACTGATTTATTTTTGTACAATTGTGTTTATTGATTTTTAACCTATGTTTAATTGTAATCAATTTGTTTTGTTTTTGATTTAGGTTATCTAGATAGTCCTCTCATCGCTTGATGTGGATGATGTTGTAATCAGCTAAAGGAACTCGCTGTCGATTAAATGTCGTGAGTAATCATTTCGTTGAAAAACGTTAAATAGACAAAATCGTTATTTTAAGGAGAAAAACAATGTCAGATCCATTTATGGGCGAAATTCGCATGTTTGCTGGTACATACGCCCCGCGTGGCTGGGCACTCTGTAATGGCCAGTTGCTGGCAATATCCAGCAATTCTGCGTTGTTCTCGCTGTTGGGCACTAACTATGGTGGTGATGGTGTAACGACTTTTGCATTGCCTAACCTGCAAAGCCGCAGCCCTGTAGGTACGGGTACAGGTGGTGGTTTAACTAATGTTCAATTGGGCCAGGTTGGTGGTGTTGAAAGCACGACGTTGACTACCCTTAATATGCCCGCTCACAATCATGCGGCAACAGGTACTGCAAGCATTTCTGTTGGTGGTACGCCATCGAATCCTGCGTTGGCGCCGACCGCTACCAACAATATTCTTGGTGGATCTATTGGCGGCTCGCCTGCTGCTGCAGCTATCTGGTCAGATCAATTGAGTGGGCCCGTTAATATGGGTAACCAATCAACAGTTAGTGTTACGGTACAAAATTCTGGTGGCAGTCAACCAGTCGCTCTTCGCAATCCTTACCTTGGTATGAACTTCATCATTGCTCTTGAGGGAATATACCCTTCTCGTAATTAGCTGTTGTTGTAACTTATTAATTAAGTTACGCAATGGACGCCTACCTGATGGTTGAAATCGGGTAATTTGATGGCCGTTACCTTTGTGAGAATGCATTTTGGATAATAACCAACCGTTTCATTTTATCTCCGGCCTGCCGCGCTCAGGTTCCACATTATTGGCGGCGCTACTGCGTCAAAATCCGCGTTTTTATGCGGGAATGAGCAGCCCTGTAGGGGGGTTGTTCAATGGTTTACTCAACCAATTCAGCGCGGGTAGTGAATACGGTTCTGTAATTACTCAAACCCAGCGACGACGACTGCTGAAAGGACTTTTTGAAAGTTATTACGCAGACGAAAAAGACAAAGATATTATTTTTGATACCAATCGTATCTGGCCAGCCAAATTGCCCGCGCTAATGGACTTGTATCCCCAAGCCAAAGTGATTGCTTGCGTGCGCAATGTGGCTTGGGTTATGGATAGCATCGAAAAAATTTATCGCGCCAATCCTTTTGAAAATACCAAGCTGTATAACGATGATATAGAGCGCAATACGGTTTATAGCCGGGTCGAGACACTTGCACAGCGTAATCGTTTAGTGGGTTTTGCCTGGGCTGCGTTGAAGGATGCTTATTATGGCCAGCATGCGAAATCATTGTTGTTAATTGAATACGATCTGCTCGCTGAAACACCAGAAAAGGTAATGCGGCTGGTATACGAATTTATCGGCGAGCCGTGGTACGAACATGATTTTAATAATGTTCAATACGATGCGCCGGAGTTTGACCAGGCACTGGGGCTAGACGGATTGCACCGTGTTCGTTCGAAAGTGGCGGCTCAACATCGCAACACTATTTTACCGCCCGATTTATTTAATCAGTACACCAGTTTGAGTTTTTGGAATGACGAACCTTTCAGTGAAGCTAATGTGATCAGGATAAAAAAATCGCTACCAGTAACATAAAAGCCAAACAGCAATATTAAGTTAGTAAAACATTATTTAATCGTTTAGAGCGATTATCGAGGAAACATTATGTCATGGATCAATGTCCCCAAGGCTAACCCAGTTCAAGCCTTTAATCGTGTCTCCCATGCGCCTAATGCACGAAACTTATGGTGCGCCTTGGCGACAGCGATCCAGTGTGCCTACGCTGCTCCAATGCTGCAGTTTATACCTGCTACCCACGCATCAACTAGCGTTGCTAGTATTGCAGCTAAATCAAACTTGATTTTAGTATTTGTAGATAGCCGAGTACCTGATGCAGATCAGCTGTTAATGAATATCGCCAAAGGTACTGAAGTCATCTATCTCAACCCAGAAGAAGATGGACTGCAACAAATTGCACGTGCACTCGTGCAACAGCGTGATATTCAATCCATTCAAATTATTTCTCATGGTGATGCAGGTCAACTGCAATTGGGGAATGGATTTGTCTCCAGCAAGAATCTCAATACTTATGCCAATGAATTACAAACAATCAAACATTCACTGCGCGCTGGTGGAGATATTTTGCTGTTCGGTTGTGATGTTGGTGCGGGTGCAGAGGGGCAAACTTTTGTTAATCAATTGGCATTGGCAACAGGAGCAGATGTAGCGGCGTCAGTAAATAAAACGGGGAATGTAAAAAACGGTGGTGATTGGGAGTTGGAAATTGCGACCGGTGCAATTAAAAGCACACCGGTGATGAACTTGGCCGCTATGAACGATTACGAAAGCACTTTGCATACAGCAAGTGTTAATTCGGTCGCTCAGCTCAAGGCAGCAATCGCCACGGGAAACACCGATGGTGTAGCTGACACTATCACTCTGACGGGAAATATCACCTTTGCCTCGGCAGCTGACGCCATCGCAATCAATGTGACTGATGGCCAAACCATGAGTATTGTTGGTGGTGGTTTTACCCTGAGTGGAAATAACCAAACCCGTGTGCTGGATGTGTCTACGTCCGGTGCTGGCTCATCAGTTGCTATTAGCAACCTCACTATCAGCAATGGCTTTCTCACCGGTGCTGGTGGCAATACCCCGGGTAATGCCGTGGGGATTGCTGGTGGGGACGCATTAGGCGCCAATATCCGCAACACGGGTACGCTGACCATTACAAACAGCACAATTACCGGTGGTAAGGCGGCAGGCGGTGGTGGTGGTGGTGGTGGCGCAGGTGGTGGCGGTGGCGCAGGTGGTGGTGGTGGTGGTTTTGGAGCGACGTTTGGCGGTGCGGGCGGTACTAATCCGACGCATACGGCAGGCTCAGCCTCAGCAGGCACTGGGGGCGATGGCGCTGGATTCGGTAATCTGGTTGGTGGTGGTGGTTCGAGCACTGGCGGCGCGGGCGCCAGCTACGGAAACAGCTACACCAACGGCGGTAACGGCGGCAGCGCTACAAATGGTCCGATCAGTATTGGCGGTGGAGGTGGCGGTGGCGGATACTCGTTTGGAGGGGGACGTGGCGGTAATGCTGCAGGCGGTATTTACAATACCGGTTTGCTGACAATCACTGGTAGCAGTATCACCAATAACGTTGCGGCAGGCGGTGGAGGCGGTGGCGGTGGAGCTACTGGAATCAGTGGAAATGGCGGTGATGCGGGCTCTGCTATTGGTGCCATCTGGAATGTTGGGGGGACTGTACAAATCGATACCAGTACCAACACGTCACTAGCCACAGGAAACGCAGCGGCTGCTGGAGGTATAGGCATTACCAACAACGGTGGAAGTTCAAATGGAGCAGCTGGTACTGCCACTTCGCAGATTCGCACAACAGGCGGTGGTACTACCGATACCAGTTATAGCCCGGTTCCAACGGTCTCTAACGGTAACATCAGCATTTCCGGCGCAAGTGGTACTGGTGGTGCTTATAAAATTGGCGACACAGTTACCGCTACCTGGAATAACACCGCCGGTGGCGATAACAATTCTGGTATTACCGGCGTAACTGTTGACTTCTCACAATTTGGCGGTGGTGGTGCTGTAGTCGCAACAAATAGCAGTAATACCTGGACTGCTACTTACACCATTGTTTCAGGTGCAGTGGACACCACTAGTCGTAACGTTAGTGTGACAGCGACTAGTTCAGGCGGGAGCGACACTGCTGCCGACACCACCAATGCCACCGTCGATAGCATCGCTCCGACAGTCAGCAATGCCAATATCAGTATTTCCGGCGCAAGCGGAACCGGCGGCGCCTATAAAATTGGCGATACCGTCACTGCAACCTGGAACAACACCGCAGGCGGTGATAACAATACCGATATCATCAGCGCGGCCACCGTCAACTTCTCCCAATTTGGCGGTGGTGCTGCCGTTGCCGCAACGAACAGCAGTGGTACCTGGACAGCAACCTACACTGTTGTTGCTGGTGCCATTGACACCACTAGTCGAAATATTTCTTTCAGCTCAATCGATAACGCGGGCAATGCCACAACGACTGCCGATGCGACTAACGCGACGGTCGATAATATTGCGCCGACCGTCTCCAGCACGGCTCCTGATGGCGGTGCGGTATCAACGGATGTCAGTGTGGATTTCACCGTGACCTTTAATGAGTCAGTGAGCAATCTATCGACGGATGATTTTGCACTTGGACTTACGGGCAGCGCCAACGGCACAATTTCCGGCGTTTCAGCTTCTTCGGGTTCCAGTGTGGATGTGACCGTTAGCGGTATTACCGGTAATGGCACCATCAAGGTCAATCTGAATGGTTCAACCAATATTGTGGACGATGCCGGTAACGGCGTGGCGGCATTTACTGCCGGGTCGACTCATACTGTGGCTATTCCAACCGCCCCCGATGCGCCCACCATTGGCACAGCCACCGCAGGCGATGGGCAGGTAGAGGTAACCTTTACCGCCCCTGGCGATAATGGTGGCTCGGCTATCACTACCTACACCGCGATCGCCAGCCCTGGCGGCGCGACCGGACAGTGTGCTGGCCCGGCGGCCTGTACCGCTACGGTGACCGGCTTAACTAACGGTACTGCCTATACCTTCACCGTCACGGCAACCAACGCGGCGGGTACCAGTGTGGTTTCCGGTGCATCCAACTCGGCAACCCCCAAAGCCGACCAGATAATTACGTTTGCCAACCCCGGTGCACAGAACTTTGGTACCACACCCAACTTGTCTGCAACCTCAGATACCGGGCTCACCATCACCTTTACGTCGTCTACGACCGGTGTATGTACAGTAAGTGGAGTCGCCTTGACCTTTGTGGCAGCAGGCACCTGTACGATTGATGCCGACCAGACCGGCAATGCAGCGACCAATGCGGCCACTACGGTAAGCCGTTCCTTTACCGTTAATGCCATAGTTCCTGATGCACCGACTATCGGCAGCGCAACCGCAGGCGATACCCAGGCCAGCGTTGCGTTTATTGCGCCTGCCAGCACCGGTGGCACTGCCATTACCGGTTACACAGTGAACTCTAGTCCTGGTGGTATTACTGAGGTTGGTGCTGGTTCGCCCATCACAGTAACAGGCTTGACCAACGGTGTGGCTTACACCTTTACCGTAACCGCCACCAACTCGGCGGGTACCGGTTCGGCATCGACGGCATCCAACTCAGTTACACCGGCGGCGAATCAGACGATTACCTTTAATAACCCGGGGGCACAAGACTTCGGCACCGCACCAACCCTGACTGCAACCGCAGATTCGAGTTTAACACCGGTATTTACCTCATCGACCACCGGTGTTTGTACCATCACCAGTGTGGGTGCCTTGACCTTTGTCACCACAGGCACCTGTACGATTAATGCGGATCAAGCCGGTAATAGCAGCTACTTAGCGGCTACCCAGATAAGTCGTAGTTTTGCGGTGAATGCGGTAGTGCCCGGTGCACCAACTGCTGCCACTGCCACTGCGGGCGATGCCCAGGCTGCAGTGTCATTCTTTGCACCTATATTTATCGGCGGTGCAGCGATTACGGGTTATACGGTGACTTCTAGCCCCGGTGGTTTTACGGGTTCGGGAGCAGGATCTCCAATTACAGTTCCAGGGCTTTCAAATGGTACGGCCTATACATTTAGTGTTACTGCGGCGAATACTGTGGGAAGTGGTAATGCTTCAAGTGCGAGTAACTCTGTGACGCCAAATGGTGCACCGACTATTAGTGGTTCGCCGATATTAATAGTGAATCAGGATGCTTCGTACCAGTTTACGCCAACAGCGTCTGACTCTGTGGGAGATACACTTAGCTTTAGTATTAGTAATAAACCTACGTGGGCAACGTTTAACACCGCGACAGGCATGTTGTCTGGTATTCCATTAAATCAAGATGTTGGTGTGACTAACGGAATTGTTATCAGCGTTTCTGATGGCGCTTTATCCGCGAGTCTACCAGCGTTTAATTTAACAGTGACGAACGTGAACGATGCACCGACGATTAGTTCTATGGCTATGACTGCAGCGACCCAAGATGCAGCGTATAACTACATCTTTGCGGCTGCGGATGCTGATGTGGGCGATGTACTTACGTTAAGCGCGATAACTAAGCCTAGCTGGCTAAGCTTCAACGCCGCGACTGGTGTATTAAGCGGCACGCCTACTAATGCTGATGTGGGTTCTCACCCAGTGACGCTAAGGGTGACAGACACAGATGGCTTAACGGCTGACCAATCCTTCATAGTTATTGTGACCAACGTCAACGATGCACCTGTGATTAGCTCTCCAGCCATCACTACAGCAACTCAAGATATAGCTTACAGTTACACAGTGATAGCTACAGACTTAGATGTGGGTGCTGTGTTAACCCTCAGTGTAGTGACCAAACCGAGCTGGTTGAGTTTCAACTCGGTGACAGGTTTACTCAGTGGTATGCCGAGCAATGCGGATGTGGGCAGTCATGCTGTGTTACTGCGAGTGACGGACGCTGACGGATTAACAGCAGATCAATCGTTTAATATTACAGTCACTAATAGCAACGACGCACCTACCATCACTTCAACAGCAACTACGGCCGCAGTGCAAGACGCTGTTTACAGCTATACCTTTGCCGCTACAGATGTCGATATGGACGACGTACTGACATTTAGTGCGGTGACGATACCAAGCTGGTTGAGTTTCAACACGGCGACAGGGTTACTCAGTGGCACGCCAGGCAATGCGGATGTGGGCAGTCATGCTGTGTTACTGCGTGTGACGGACATAGATGGCTTAACGGCTGAGCAGTCCTTTAGCATTACAGTGACTAACGTTAACGATGCGCCTGTTGCGACGAGTGCAAGTGTGACCTTAGAGGAAGATAGCTCTGTGATGATCACGCTTACCGCGGAGGATGCAGATAGTGATCCTCTTACCTATGAAGTGGTGAGCCAACCTGAATCGGGCACTTTGGAGCAGCATGGAACTGTGTGGTTATACACACCGGAGAAAGATTTCAACGGTGCAGATCAGATAAGCTTTATTGCTAAGGATGCTGAACTGAGTTCTGAGCCTGCAACTATCACCATGAATGTCACGCCAGTGAATGATGACCCACAAGCTGTAGATGATAATTACACTCTAGCCAGCACCGCGGATGATAAATACACACTACCTGCGCTAGATAATGATGTTGATGTGGACGGTGATGCTTTGACTATCGATGGCGCGGCAGCAGACATAGGTAATGTGCAGATTACTGCTGATGGACTCATATTTACTGCCCCTGCAGCTTATGTTGGTCCGGTTGCACTTCGTTATACCATTAGTGATGGTCAGAAAGGGCGCGCAAGTGCAAAAGTAAACTTACTGGTAGAAGGTGGGGAGGCTGACAATTTACCTGTTATTACTGTACCTAGTGATGTTGAGGTTAATGCAACAGGCTTGTTCACTCGGGTGGATCTAGGGTTTGCGAAGGCCGTCGATCGTAATGGTCATCCACTGCCCGTTTCTTTGGTCGATAAGCGTTTATTCTTTGCCCCTGGTAGTTACCTTGCTTACTGGCAAGCCGTAGATCGTGATGGCAATAAAGCGACTAAGGCTCAGAAAGTAAAAGTGCATCCATTAATTTCCTTGAGTAAAGATCAAGTCGTGGGTGAGGGTAATGAGGTTGTTGTTAGTATTCACTTAAACGGTGTAGCGCCTGAGTATCCAATATCAGTTCCTTATACTGTTTCAGGTTCCGCGGACAGCAATGATCATGACTTAGTCGATGCGGTAGTGGAGATTACTTCAGGTACATTGGCCCATATTCACTTTAGAACCATAGAGGATGGGGAAGTTGAGGCTGAAGAAGAGGTGCTGATCAGCCTAGATCCAAGTTTGAATTTAGGCAGTAAGAAGCAAACACAAGTGTCGATCACTGAGGCTAACATTGCCCCGAGCGTGACTCTTGAGGTGACTCAAGCGGGTGAACGTCAGTTGATCGTGGCACAAAATGGTGGCGAGGTTCATATTCATGCGCAGATTAGCGATGCCAACATGAACGATACTTTGACATCTGTATGGTCGAGTGGCGCGCTGAACTTGCAGTCCGATGATGCGGGGATGTTCTTCTTGCCGACAGAGGTCTTGCCGGGCATTTATCCTGTGAGCCTGACTGTGACGGATAGCGGCTTACCCGTGCTGTCTACCACCGAGAAAGTTTATATTGTTGTGCGCCCATCTTTGCCACCTCTGACTGGGACTGATACCGACGGTGATTTGATCCCTGATAACCAAGAGGGATTTACCGATACAGACCGCGATGGCATTCCAGATTACTTGGATGCAATCAATGATTGTAACGTGATGCCTGAAGGTGAGTTGCAGCCTGTGTACTTCCTGGCAGAGGGGCAAGCGGGCGTGTGCTTACGCTTAGGTAATATTGCACTGATGCAAGAGCAAAGTGGTATTCAACTATTACCTAATCTGGTTCCTGAAGACAGTATCGCGGCCAATGTGGGAGGAATTTTTGACTTTATTGCTACAGGACTACCGCAACAAGGGCAGAGTTACAGTCTGGTGATACCACAACGTTCGCCAGTTCCTGCCAATGCAGTATATCGTAAGTATCAAGCCCAAAATGGTTGGAAGGATTTTGTGATTGATGCGCGTAATAGTGTCGCCAGTAGTGAAGGCGAGCGTGGTTTCTGCCCTCCTCCTGGAGATAATCGTTGGACTTCTGGATTAACTGAAGGCCATTGGTGTGTGCAGTTAACCATAGAAGATGGTGGGCCAAACGATGACGATGACGTCGCTAACCGAACCATTGTTGACCCAAGTGGCGTGTCAGTGATACTCAATGGTAACCATTTACCTGTGGCGAACCCAGATACGGCATCTTTACCTTGGAATCAGAGTCTCGATGTCGATGTGCTCGCCAATGATACGGATAGCGATGGTGATGCCTTGACGGTTACACAAGTCACCAGCGAGTTCGGAACTGTAGTTATCTTGGCTAATCAGCAGTTAAGTTACACGCCAGCAACCGATTTCATCGGTACAGATGTGCTGGTGTATAGCATTACCGATGGTAAAGGTGGTACTGCGAGTAGTGAGTTGACTGTGATTGTTAATGGCAATACAGCACCTACGACAGTGAACGATAGTGCTGCCATAGATGACAGAACGAGCTTGTTACTCGATGTGTTGAGTAATGACAGTGATCCCGATGGCAACGTTTTAACCTTAGTCAGCGCAACCGCGCAGCAAGGAACGGTTTCTGTTGAGTCTAATAAACTACGTTATATCCCTAAAACTGGATTTGATGGAGTAGATACTGTGAGTTATCAGATTAGTGATGGATTGGGCGGCGAAGCAACTGGGCAAGCGTTAATCACAGTTAAGGCATACCAAGAAGTGGTGATAGATAACAAGTCGGGTGGAGGCAGTATGTCCTTATGGGCATTAGGTTTGATTTTTACAATGGGTTTAATTCGTCGTAAGAAATTACATCAATTAGTCTTGGGCGCTGTGTTGCTCGCAGGCTCTGTTAATCAAGCAAATGCGGCTGATAACTGGTACGTCGAGGGATTTGTCGGGCAAGCTCAGGTTGATAGCAGCAGGCGAGATCTACAGCCACAAGCGGGGACAGGCTTGGTAACATCGGTTGATGATAAAGATACTGCTTTGGGTGTGAGTATCGGTTATCAATGGACTCCCTTTGTTGCCATCGAATTAGGCTATGCCGACTTTGGTAATGGGACTGCGAGGATTGAGGGCGCAAGTCTCACCCCTGAGCAATATCATGAGCAGGTCAAAGCCGTGACGCCAGTACTGGCCGATGGTGTCATGCTGGGATTACGTTTCACTTTACTCCAACATGAAGCTTGGCGGTTTGAAGTACCCATCGGATTGTTTAAGTGGCAAGCGGATATCAGTAGCACTATGGGCAATAGCCGTTTAACTACGGAGCTTGATGGTACAGATTGGTATGCAGGTTTGCGTTTTAGCTATCAATTTACTGATTCATGGTCTGTAGGTTTGGGATATCAATATGTGGATATTGAGCCTAATGATTTCCTCAGTTATCAGCTCAATCTACGATATCAATTTTAAGCGTTAGCATATCAAAAGGGGCATCAGCCCCTTTTAACTATCCAATAAAAACATCATATTTGAGAATATTTTGAAGGTGTTCACTTAAGGCTGGGCTTGGTTTGTGATGCATATCGCAAAGGATTTGTGGCTTACCATTAGGAGCATGTAACAAATTCAGGTTGTAGATTAAAGACAGGATAGTAAGATTGTCACTTACCTTATTTAATTTATCGCTTTTTTATCCAGAGGCAGTTATGTCGCAGCGGCAGAATAAGCCGGAAATATTGCATACCGAAATTGTCGCGAGAAGTCGATTATTTCAAATTGAGCAAGTGCATCTTAAGTTCTCCAATGGTGTCGAGCGCCAATATGAGCGCATGAAAGGCGGTAGTCGTGGCGCTGTGATGATAGTGCCTATTCATCAAGGGCAAATGCTACTGGCACGCGAATATGCTGCAGGAACTGATAATTACGAGCTCGGTTTTCCTAAAGGTCTTATCGACCCAGGTGAATCGCCAATCGAAGCAGCTAACCGTGAATTGCAGGAAGAAATTGGCTTTGGGGCGAATAAGCTCACGCTATTGAAAGAACTTAGCCTAGCGCCGGGGTATTTCTCCAGTAAGATGCAAATTTTTCTTGCAGAAGATCTGTATGAGAGTCGCCTTGAAGGTGATGAGCCAGAGCCCATTGATGTGGTGCCTTGGGCGCTCGCCGATTGGGAAGCCTTGCTCGATGATGTCGATTTTTCTGAATCCCGTAGTGTGAGCGCGTTGTTTTTGGCGCAAAAATATTTATACCTAAACATCCAGAAGATGCAGGGTTTAAAGGGCATTTAACGCACTGAAACTCGTATATTCAGGTAGCTTGGGTATATAACTTAAATAATCTTTTTCCTTTTAAGCGTTCAGAGTTTGCACGCTTGCAAAACATTCGCTCAGCAGGCGATTGGAGTTGTTATGAAGCCAGAAGAGTTGATCGACGAAGTTATTGTGATTGCGACCGATGCCGGGATAACTATCCGTGACATTTATCTCAAAGGTAATTTTGAGCGAGAAATGAAGTCTGACAATACCCCTGTCACTTCCGCAGATTTAGCGGCGAACAAGATCATTTGTGACCGATTAACTGCTTTAACGCCTGATATTCCGGTGTTATCTGAAGAGGCGGCCGACATTCCGTTGAGTGTGCGTGAATCTTGGAAGCGCTATTGGTTGGTGGATCCGCTCGATGGTACGGGGGAGTTTATCGCGGGCAGTGGTGATTTTTCAGTCATTATCGCGCTGGTGGAACACAATCGTCCCGTGATGGGCGTAGTTTATGTGCCTATGACGCAAGTGTGTTATTACGCTATTGCTGGTTTAGGGGCGTACAAACGCACGGATAAACAAGAAGTGCGTATTAGCAGTCGCCAAATTGAGCACCGTGAAAAGGTATCCCTAAGATTGGCCGTAAGTCGCCGTCAGGACCCTCAATCTGTGTTGACCCTATTCAACCATCCCAAACACTGCGAGTTAGTCGTGATGGGTGGCGCAGCGTTGAAGAGCTGTCTTGTCGCGGAAGGTCGTGCTGATTGTTATGTACGAGTCGGACCAACGGGCGAGTGGGACACGGGAGCCGCGCAAATTATCGTCGAGGAAGCGGGTGGACAGTTGATGGATACTGAGCTGCAACCGTTAACCTACAATGAGCGCGAGAGCTTAGAAAACCCTAACTTCATCGTAGTGGGTGCACCCAACTTAGAGTGGGATAAGATTTTAATAGGTGAATGATTTTCGAATGCAGTCTATACGTCCGGTATTAAAGTCAGAGTTATTCTCGGTTTATCAGCTTGAGCAGGCCATTTTTGGCGAACACAGCTATCCCGATTTTTTCTTCCGTCAGGGATTTGATTGTTGGCCAGAGCAATTTTTAGTGGTTGTGGATGCAGATAGTCAGCTACAAGGCTATTTGCTCAGTGCCCAGAGTAGCGATCCTACTTGTATGTGGATTTTATCTGTTGCTGTAAGTGAAGATGCTCGCGGAAAGGGATTAGGCAAACGTTTGATGCAACAATGTTTAGCCGAGTTGCCAGTGTCAGTTGAGCGGGTGTGTTTAACCGTTGATCCGAGTAACCCTGCCCATGGCTTATATCAGCATTTAGGTTTCATTGATTCAACTTTTGAGGCCGATTACTTTGGTGCAGGCATGGAGAGAATTGTGATGCAGTATCGTCGCTCCTCAGTGTGAGCGAGCACGTTGCCATCTATACATCAACCGACCTTGTCACCATGAAAGCTCTTATACTGCATTAACTTACAGGCAATCGACGATTAAAGAGAATGACCATGTTGTTAACTAAACGTTTTTTGCCTTATTTTGTCACGCAGTGTCTGGGGGCCTTAAACGATAATTTCTATAAAAATATTTTATTGTTATTGGTGACCTTTAGCCAAGTGCAGGATTTGCCCATTAGTGTCGATCTATTTGTTAATTTAGCCGCTGGGTTATTCATTTTACCGTTTTTTCTATTTTCGGCTCATGCGGGAGTGGTCGCCGATAATATGGATAAGGCCAAGCTTATCCGCCGATTAAAATTACTCGAAGTTATCATCATGTTCAGTGCCGCTATCGCAATCTTGAGCGAGAATTACATGATGATGTTATTACTGTTGTTTTTAACCGGTAGCCAGTCAGCCTATTTTGGTCCGGTTAAATATTCCTTATTACCCCAAGCGTTACAAGAGGACGAGTTAGTCTCGGGGAATGCTTGGGTTGAGATGGGCACCTTTTTAGCCATTTTAATTGGCACCTTGAGTGCTGGCATACTCATCTTTGAAGAAAATGGCACGTTTTGGTCGGCCATCATTGTTACTACATTGGCATTGGTGGGGTATTTGGCCAGCCGTGCTATTCCTGCATTACCCCCGCAAGGTATCATCGAAAAAATTCGCTTTAGACCATTATCGGGTACCTGGCGCAGTATTCAAAAAGCTCGCCAAACACCATCAATCTGGATGGCGATTATTGCAATTAGTTGGTTTTGGTTTTTAGGTGCCACTTATCTGACGCAGTTTCCCAATTTTACTAAGCTGCATTTGCACTCTGGTGCCGCAGTGGTGTCGTTACTATTAGGTCTGTTTTCAATTGGGATTGCTGTTGGTTCATTTGTTTGTGAGCGATTTTCTTACGGTCATGTTGAGCTAGGTTTATTGCCATTTGGCGCACTCGGGTTGACCCTTTTTGGCATTGACTTGTTGTGGGCCATTCCGCCAGTACCTGTTGATGTCAGTGTTGTTTACGGCGTTAAAACTTTTATTAGCCAGGCGCAGCATTTTAGAGTCATGTTAGATTTCTTTATGATTGGCGTCAGTGGCGGCCTATTTATCGTGCCTTTGTATGCTTTTATACAATCGCGCTCAGCTAAGGGTGAATGTGCTCAGGCTATTGCGGCAAATAACATTATGAATGCGTTATTTATGGTGGCTTCTGCACTGTTATCTATGTTGTTGCTCGGTGTTGCGGGTTGGACTATCCCACAACTATTCCTGCTGCTTGCCTTGATGAACTTCGGGATAATTCTTTACGTTTATTCACAAGTGCCCGAATTTACCTTGCGCTTTATCAGTTATTTGCTGAGTCATGTTATGTATCGCGTGACAGTAAGAGGTCGCGAAAACATTCCTAAGCAAGGAGCGGGTATCATAGTTTGTAACCACGTGAGTGAAGTGGATGCATTGATTATTATGGGTACCTCGATACGGCCAATCCGCTTTGTGATGGATAAGTCGGCTAACGAGCAGCCTCTACTTAAATCTGTATTTCGTCACGCAGGCGTGATCCCTATCTGTTCACCTAAGCAGAGTGAAGCAACCTATAACCAAGCCTTTGAGGCGATTCATGAGGCGTTATCTAATAACGAGTTGGTGTGCATTTTTCCTGAGGGGCGACTCTCGTTAGACGGCACATTGGGTGAGTTTAATGCGAATATCGATAAAATCTTAACCAGAGATCCGGTACCAGTGATCTCTATGGCACTTGAAGGATTGTGGGGTGCTTATTTTAGTCACAAAGATGGGCAGGCATTAACGGCAATACCCATACGATTTCGCTCAAGGGTATCTGTTACTCTAGCTGACGCTATTGATGGTCATGTGGCAAATAAAGATTTGTTAAGAATTCAAATAGCGAGCCTGCTGGGTAAGCCATAAACTGTAGGCTTAATCGATAGCGTCATCACCGTGAATTTTACGTTCGCGGTGATGCCTCTAAAGATGGCTATTGTGGAAGATTATTACTGTTGAAGATTATGATTGAGGCTGATAGCCATCTAACCATTCGTGCACTGCTTGATGCGAACCTTTAAAGAGCACCCGTTCAGACTTTTTCTGTAATTGGTATTGATACATAGGATCGTAATATTTTTGCAGCAATAGGTTTATCCAGCTGAAGTGCAGGGAGGTGTCATTAGTGCTGATTTGTTGATCTAAGGCCTGTTGTATTAAATCTTGCAGTTCTTGATGCTGTTTACCGCCTAATCGCTTACTAATACTGCCTAATCCTTGCAACAAATATTCGCTAAAAGCGGTAAAGCCCGCTTCAAGACCGAAGCGTTCACAGAATCCGCTATGCATTTTATGCACATACTCATTACGTAAACGGTCTAGCCTAGCATCGTCAGTCTCTTCTAATACGATGACATTCGCGGTTTGCATGGCGTTATAAAACGTTTGTGGCAATGCCGAACGACCAATAAGAAAGCTTTCATCCTCAAGTAATAAATAGTCAACACCACTGTTTTGATGTTGCAGTAAGGCAATAGCGAGTTGGTTTTCGAAGTTAATTTGCGTTGGCTGTGGGTCAATGTTCTTACCAAAACTTGAGCCCCTATGGTTGGCTATTCCTTCAAGATCAACCGCTTCTTTACGCAGTAGTAAAAAATCGGTTTTACCGCTGCCCGTCATCCCGCTCAAACTTAAAAAGGGCAGCTGTGCTGGCGTTGTTTCAATCACCCCCATTAAATACTGGCGCATGGCTTTATAGCCGCCCTGAATATAGGGTACCTCTATGCCAGCTTCTTTGAGCCATTGTTGCGTCAGTTGCGAGCGTAGGCCACCACGAAAGCAATAAAGGTAAGCATTAGGGTTGGCTTTAAAATAGCTTATCCAAGCCTCAACTCTTTGTTGCTTGATTGAGCCATTCACCAGCGAATGGCCTAGTTCAATTGCAGCTTGCTGACCTAATTGCTTATAACAAGTGCCGACACTTTCTCTTTCGTCATCAAGCATCAACGGTAAATTAGTCGAGTTGGGAAAAGCGCCTCGCGCAAATTCGATAGGCGCCCTCGCATCCATGATTGGATGTTGATTTAGAAAAATCTCTCGATATTGATCAGCGGTAATAATAGGACTAGGTATCAACACAACACCACGCTAGCTTGAGTAGTGGGTGTTTCAAGCGTTCCAATGCAAATTGGCGCTATTTGGTGTGCCTCGAGCAGGGCGATAAGTTCGGCTTCGGCATCGCTAGAGACGGCAACTAATAGACCACCGCTGGTTTGCGGATCGCACAAAATCGCTTTTTGATGTTCGTTCAGTTTGGGTAGGTGTTCCCCATAACTATCGTAATTGCGGTGGGTGCCGCCAGGAACACAGCCTAAGGCTAAATAATCTAAAGCGCGTGGCAGTAATGGAACAGTGTCAAATTTAAGTTTTGCCGTGAGCTTGGCGCCTTGGCACATTTCGAGTAAATGCCCTGCCAATCCAAAGCCTGTGACGTCAGTCAGCGCATTTACTCCGCCGATTTTGGCCATTTTTGTGCCGATAGTATTGAGCTGGCACATCGCATTGACTGCAATGAGGCAATCTTCATCTTTGAGTTTTTTTTGTTTTTGCGCCGTAGTGAGAATACCAATACCGATAGGTTTAGTGAGATATAAGCGATCGCCCGCCTTGGCGGTATCATTTTGCTTTAAATCACTTAATGCAATTTGGCCAGTCACCGCGAGACCAAAAATCGGTTCAGGTGCATCGATACTGTGGCCACCGGCTAACATAATCCCTGCTTCCATACAGGCTTGACGTCCACCATCTACCACTTGTTGAGCTATCTCGGCTGGCAGTTTATTAATTGGCCAACCTAAAATCGCAATCGCCATAATTGGCGTGCCGCCCATGGCATAAATATCACTGATAGCATTAGTCGCTGCAATGCGGCCGAAGGTAAAGGGGTCATCGACAATGGGCATGAAAAAATCGGTAGTGCTGATGATACCCACGTCGTCGTTGAGTTTGTATACCGCAGCATCGTCGCGGCTCTGGTTACCCACGAGTAAATTTGGATCTGTGAATACAGGAAGCTGCGAGGCAAGAATAGTGCTCAGTACTTTGGGTGAAATCTTACAACCGCAGCCTGCACCGTGACTGTATTCTGTGAGTTTTATCGTTTCGGAGAGAGTAACCGTGGGAGATGACATGAACTCAATATCCTGTATTAAAGTGATTGAGGCATCATGATAATCCGATACGGCCACCATGCAAGGCGGCCGTTCGACTTTAGCGTAAAATTGTGGTTTAGCTATAACTTGCGGTAAGGCTTTGCCAGTTCTTTTTTTGAGTTAAAAAACGGGTTTTTAACTCAGCAACCTGTTGCAATAATTGTTTATCTACCAGTTGCTTGCGTTTCGCTTCCAATAAGATTTTTTGGGCCTGATAGTATTCAATTAAGTGTTCTTTCATTAATTCATACTCAAATTGAATTTTATCAATAATCTCATCGGCATTAGGCAAGTGAACGACATTGTTTTTAGTGCGTAAAAGCTGCATCTGTAGCCGTGCACTTTCAATACGTTCTTGCGGGCTAGTGCGTAAGTCTTTTGCTAAACCCGCCCATGATAAAGCTTTAATGAGCCATTTAGTGGGGTCGTAATGCCACCATTTAATGCCATTGCGATAGTCATTTTCAAAGATGTGATGGAAATTATGGTAGCCCTCACCGTAGGTCAACATGGCGATAAAACCATTGTCACGCGCAGTGTTTTTATTGGTATAAGGCTGGCTACCCCACACGTGCGCTAACGAGTTGATAAAGAATGTACAGTGATGCACCACCACTAAACGCAGTAAACCCGCCATCAATAACATAGACAGCACGTCACCATTGAGCCAACCAAGCAGTGCAGGCAGTCCAATGTTCATCAGCAACACGAGTGCGAGGTAATGTTTGTGTTGCCACATGACAATACGGTCATTTTGCAGATCGCGCACATTTTGATAATCGTGATAGCGTTGCGACTGATACTCACGCAGCATCCAACCTATATGGCTGTACCAAAATCCCATTTTAGCTGAGTACGGATCTTTGTCGTTATCATCTACATGTTTGTGGTGGACTCTGTGATCAGATGCCCAGTGCAACGCACTGTTTTGTAATGCTAAAGCACCACCAAGGGCATATATAAAACGCACCGCTGGATGGGCTTTATAGGCCTTATGCGACCAGAGTCTGTGATAACCGGCGGTGATCGACAGACCACTGGCAAAGGCTAACACAATAAACGCAATCCACTCACTGGCACCATAGCCGTGAACAATACCGCGCCATGGAACTAAAATCACCGCACTGAGGAAAGTGATGGCAAACAGACTGACATTAAGCCAGAGGATAGGGGGTTTTTTCATTATAGGTTTCCAAAATTCGCTTTTGAGCGTACATCTGTAAGCTAATTTAGCTTAGCTATATTGTTTGGTCAAGGACGATGGGGCTGTGTTTAATGCCTAAAAGCGGTATTATCGCGTTATTACATTCAGTTAGCGGATTTAAGAATGGGTATTCGAGCACAGCAAAAAGAGAAAACTCGCAGAGCTTTAGTCGATGCGGCCTTTAATCAGCTAAGTGCTGAGCGCAGTTTCTCAAGTTTAAGTTTGCGAGAGGTTGCTCGGGAAGCTAATATCGCGCCGACATCTTTTTATCGTCATTTTAAAGATATGAACGAACTCGGTCTTACTATGGTGGACGAGGGCGGGTTAACCCTAAGGCAGATGATGCGCAAAGGCCGTCAGCGAGCTGAAGTGGGTGGCAGTGTGATCCGTATTTCCGTTGATACCTTTATGGAAGTACTGGATTCTAATCCAAACGTATTCCGTATTTTATTGCATGAACGCTCGGGGACTTCGGCGGCATTTCGTGCAGCAGTTGCCCGCGAAATTGAACATTTTATTTCTGAACTTGCCCATTATACCGAGGCAAAAGCGGGGCGAACCCCATTGCTCGCGCGTGCACAGGCCGAAGCTTTAGTGATTTTGGTTTTTAACGCAGGCGCTGCCGCATTAGATATGAAGCGAGTCGATCGTAAAATACTTGCCGATCAATTAGTCATGCAGTTGCGCATGGTCGCTAAAGGTGCTGAAGCCTTGCAGAATAGGGTAGATCATCGCTAGTTTGAACGACAGACTTAATTTATATAAAACAAAGGAGCCCTAGGCTCCTTTGTTTTATATCTCTAATCAATACATTGAACGCGACTAACGACGCTCTAGCAGGACCCCCGTTTCCATGTGGTCAGTGTAGGGGAATTGATCGAACAAGGCAAAACGGGTCACTTTGTGAGTTTGGTTTAGCTGTTGCAGATTGTCTTTTAAGGTTTCAGGGTTACAAGATATATATAAAATGCGCTCGTAACCTTGCACTAATGCCAATGTATCCGGATCGATCCCTGCGCGTGGTGGGTCAACAAAAATGGTGTTGCAAACATAACTGTCAAGATCGATACCTTCTAGGCGTCTAAAGCTACGTTTCTTCACCATAGCATCGCTAAAATCTTCAGCTGACATACGAATAATCTGCAGGTTTTCAATGCCATTTACTTCAATGTTGTATTGCGCCGCATCGACTGAAGGCTTAGCGAGTTCGGTGGCTAATACGCGATTAAAGTTTTGTGCCAGTGCGATAGAGAAATTGCCATTACCACAGTAGAGTTCTAGCAGATCCCCATGACTATTTTGAGTCGCATCGATAGCCCACTCCAACATTTTTACGGAAACTTTGGCATTCGGTTGAGTGAAGCTGTTTTCGATTTGCTTATATAAGAAGGTTTTATCATTTACTTGTAATGACTCGACCACAAAGTCTTTATCTAAATCGATTTTTTGCTTACGGGCACGGCCGATGATGTTGACGTTGAACTGGCTACTTAACTTGGCTTTCAGTGCAGCCGCATCGGCGCGCCATTGGTCATCAAGCTGTCTGTGATAAAGCAAGGACACTAAGATCTCGCCGCTTAAAGTCGACAAAAAATCCACTTGGAACAGTTTATGTCTTAGACTAGGATTCGGTTTTAGCTCGGCGATTAAGGCCGACATCATTTGATTGATGAGCACGCTGGCTGGCAAGTATTGATCGCATCGTACTTTCTCATTCAATACTTTATCGAACATGTAATAGTATAAGTCGTCACCGTCATGCCACATGCGGAATTCGGCACGCATACGGTAGTTGGCAGGCTCTGAGGCAAAAACTTCAACACTCGGTGTTTCAAATTGGGCAAAGGCTTGTTCTAGCTTGATACGCTTGTGTTCTAACTGCGTATCATAAGTCTGAGGGTCCATTGCTGCTAAGTTCATTGTTTGATTCACCGTTGCTGTAAATTGGGGCGCAAATATTATACTAGGTGACACGAATGTCCAGCATCTTGCTTTTGCTGTTTACGCAAAGCTGTGGGAAAATCCGCGCGCTTGAGTGTGATTCTATGGGTACTCAATGAGTATTTGGTTGGATTCATCCGGTCATCAAGCATCGAATCAATTTTGTAGTAATGTGTTCAATCTGTATAGCCTATTTGTTGTAACCGAAACGGGAGACTTACTTGTCGCGACCTATATTAGTGTTTGATTCTGGGATTGGTGGTTTATCTGTACTGGCTGAAATCCGCAAGAGCTTACCCCATAGCGATTATTGCTATCTTTTCGACAACGCTAGGTTGCCCTATGGAGAGTTAGAAGAGCAGGTATTAATCTCTGGTTGTGTAAAATTAGTATGCGAACTCGTCGCCCGTACTAATGCAGCAATTGTCGTCGTTGCCTGCAATACCGCAAGCACAGTTGTGCTACCGGCATTACGTGCAAACCTCAGTATTCCTGTTGTGGGCGTTGTACCCGCTATCAAACCCGCGGCACAGATGTCTAAGAGTAAACGTATTGGACTCTTGGCTACACCAGGCACAGTTAAGCGTCATTATACCCATGAACTCATCAGCCAATTTGCTGATGATTGCCATGTCGAACTCTTTGGTTTTTCTGAATTAGTGATGATGGCAGAACAAAAAGTGGCGACTGGAATGTTGGATATGCATAGATTGGCACAGTTACTCGCACCAGTCGTTGCCGCACAATTGGATGTTCTCGTACTAGGTTGTACTCATTTCCCTATGATCAAAGCTGAATTACAGCAAGTACTGGGGGGGAGCGTAACGCTATTGGATTCTGGCGCCGCGATTGCAAAACGGGTCGTTACGCTTTTAACGCAACAAAATCTAATTGTGGAAGAGCACAGAGTCACTGATGAGGTAGTTGGGCTGTCAGTAATGCAGGCGTTCTATACTAAAGCGGAAATCAACGAAGGCTTGATAAGAACATTAATTGATTGTGGCTTTTCAACTATCGAACGAATCACCACAACCAACTAAACTTATAACGTCACATAAAACAGGTTAGCGGTAAGGCTATTCTTCAGAAGTACGATCGGCAGCTTCTGAATCTTGTGTTTTTGCTTCTCTTACTTTTAAGGTTCTTTCTTGGAAGCTATAGTCGTTCAGTTTAACCATGGCTTTCTGAGCGCCAGATTCTGACATCTCTACAAAACCAAAACCTTTACGGCGGCCAGTCTTACGATCTCTGACTAAACGCACAGAGTTAACCGGGCCAAACTCACCAAATAATACTTTTACTTCACCTTCATGAACACGATAAGGCAGGTTACCTACATAAAGTGTCATAGTAGGACCAACATATTGTTCTTCTGTAGCATGAGATGATGAAGTCTCAGGAACAAGTTTGAAAATAAGGCTAGTCACAATAACACCTGCAACAAAGGCAATATAAGCCGGCAGGGTAGGTGCGAACTGAAATAGCACAAAGGCGCCAACAATGGCGACAATCAAAACAATAAGAAATGACTTTTGCATAAGAATGCTCTCTGATGAATGGAAAATTGATAAATAACTGTTAACAGCAAGTCATATGGTAATGAATTATTTACTTTTACACTAGAGCATTGCTGAAATATTGAGCGTGAATTATCAATTATTAGATAAAAAAGCTTATCTATTCATTATAAAAGGGGTATTTAAGCTAAAAAATGGCCATAACGTTTAAAATACCGACGTACGACTCAATGAACCATAAAAAGCGCTTGCGGACTTTCTCAATCTCCCTATAATGCGCATCCACTGACACGGCAATGAGCGTAACGCAAGTTAAGCAAATAACCCAGTTAGTTCATCGGTTAGCAAGCTAAACGATGAGTGTTGAGAAAGTTGAAAAAACTACTTGACGCCCCAACGGGAATGCGTAAAATACGCAGCCCTGACCCGCTGTAAACTCAGTGTGTGGTCAAC